>CAMPHD010000489.1 GCA_946885765.1 uncultured Thalassospira sp. | reverse complement strand
CGAGGCCGTTCGCATGATCGATAGCGGTAAAATTGACGTAAGCCCGATCATCACGCAGACCTTCCCGCTTGAAACCGCCAAAGAAGCCTTTGACGTCGCGCGTGATCGCAGCAAATCGGTCAAGGTTCAGTTGTCTTTTTCAAACTAATCCAGTCCGTCATCGGAAAAGCATAGGGCTGTAGCACCAATGGTACCACAGCCCTTTTTTACTTCCCTTGCACTGTGCCATTTAGAGCGCTGTACAATCAATCAGAATGCCAAAACCGCCCATCCCGTTCTAACCAGTCTTACGGAGACGTCTTGCGACCAAAACCTTCAAGGTGACCGCATTCGGTAATTTCATCCGGCTTCCTGAGCTGATTGACTTAGGCAGGCATCTGAAATTTCCTGCCTTAACCCGCAACGTCCCTCATGACCTTGATCAAAGCCGATTTCGCCTCGAAACCAACACCGGGAATTTCTGGCAATCCGACATATCCATCCTCGACTGCAATACCATCGGCAAAACCGCCGAACGGCTGGAAGACATCGGGATAGCTTTCATTTCCGCCCAGATGCAGTCCCGCTGCGATATTAAGCGACATCTGATGACCGCCATGCGGCACCACCCGACGCGAAGACCAGCCAAGGTCTTCCATGACATCAAGTGTCCGCAAATATTCAACAAGCCCGTATGAAAGCGCACAATCGAACTGCACCCAATCGCGATCCGGGCGCATGCCGCCATGGCGCAGCAAATTGCGCGCATCCTGATGGGAAAACAGGTTTTCACCAGTCGCCATTGCACCGTCGTAATGGTTGGCCAATTCCGCCTGCAGTGCGTAATCCAGCGGATCGCCAGCCTCTTCGTACCAGAACAGACCATACGGTTTCAGTGCCTTTGCATAGGCCACCGCAGTTTCCAGATCGAACCGGCCATTGGCATCGACAGCCAGATATTGACCATCCCCGACAACATCAAGAACCGCATCAATACGACGCAGGTCCTCATCAAGAGATGCCGCACCGATCTTCATTTTCACGACCTTGTAACCCCGATCAAGATAGCTTCGCATTTCATCCTGAAGCTGTTTGTGATCCTTGCCCGGATAGTAATAACCACCTGCGGCATAGACCCAGACCTTCTTGTCGGCAACACCATCGCGATAGCGGTCCGCCAACAGTTTCCAAAGTGGTACACCGGCAATTTTCGCCACCGCATCCCAAACCGCCATGTCGATGGTACCCACCGCAACCGAACGTTCACCATGACCACCCGGTTTTTCGTTGGTCATCAACGTTTTCCAGATCGCAAACGGATCAAGATTGTCATTTTCCCGGTCGATCAGGCTTTCGGGATCGGCTTCAAGCACACGGTTGATAAAGCGGTCACGCATCAGCGCGCCCTGCCCGTAACGGCCGTTGGAATTAAATCCGTAACCAATCACCGGCTTCCCGTCACGAATGACATCGGTTACCACCGCAACGACCGAGCAGGTCATTTTGGAAAAATCGATATAGGCATTGGCAATCGGCGAAGCGATTGACGCGGTCTTTTCACGGATATCAACAATACGCATGACGGCTTTCATCCCTTTATGTTGGGTTTTGTCTGAATAGCAGCATATTACGGCTTGTCATCCGGACAGGGCAAATGCCAATCTGGCCTTTGGTTATACCAAAACGGCATTACAAAATGGAACTTCGCTGGCTTGAGGATTATCTGGCGCTCGCCGAGACGCTAAACTTTTCGCGGGCGTCGGAAATGCGTCACATCACACAACCCGCCTTCAGTCGCCGCATACGGGCACTTGAGGATTGGGTTGGCACGCCGCTATTTTCACGAACCACCCACGTTGTTGCCTTAACACCCGCAGGCGAGCATTTCCGCATTCATGCCGAAGCATTGGCACGGCAATCCCATCAGTTGCGTCGCGACACACATGAAATCGGCCAAAGTACAAAATCCGGACTGACTTTTGCCGCCACCCACGCCCTGTCCTTTACCTTCTTTCCCGGCTGGGTCAGAAGGTTTGACGATATGCTGACAATGGGAACATTCAACCTTGTGTCGGATAGTCTGGAACGGTGCGAGCAATTCATGCTGCGCGGCGATGCGCAATTTCTGTTGTGTCATTACCACCCTGCCATGGGAAGTGCGCTTGATGACACCGGCTTTGCCCGCATCAAGGTCGGGCAGGATATCCTGATCCCGATGTCCACCGTAGCCCCGGATGGCACAGCCAAATGGCAACCCGATCCCGGAACCAGCATTCCTTGGCTGGCCTACAGCACGCAATCGGGACTTGGCCGCATAGTTGCTGCCGAAGAAGCCCCAAAACATGCAAAACTAGGATCAAAGGCCGGGTTTACATCGCATCTGGCCGCAACCTTGTTATCGATGGTCAAAGCCGGTGCAGGGATCGCCTGGCTGCCCCGAACTCTTGCTGCATCGGAACTGGAGGATGGCAGCCTCGCGACACACATGAAATCGGCCAAAGTACAAAATCCGGACTGACTTTTGCCGCC
>CAMPHD010000488.1 GCA_946885765.1 uncultured Thalassospira sp. | reverse complement strand
GTTTCACCCAGAAGCGGATCATAAAGACGGGTTTCCTGAACGATTTCCCCGCCCGCTTCGATGACTTCGACCTGACGTTTTGCTTCGATCTCGATCGCCTGCATCACATAACGGATGGAGTTGACGTTCTTGATTTCGCAACGCGTGCCGAACGGATCACCGGCGCGACGGACCGAAACGTTGGCATCGCAACGCATCGAACCTTCGTTCATGTTGCCATCGCACGTACCAAGATAACGCACAATCGCACGCAGCTTGGTCAGATAGGCACCGGCTTCTTCCGGGGTGCGGATATCGGGCATGGACACGATTTCCATCAAGGCAACGCCAGAACGGTTCAAATCGATATGCGAATATTTCGGATCCTGATCGTGCATCGATTTACCGGCATCCTGTTCAAGATGCAGGCGTTCAATACCGACCGATTTGGTCGAGCCATCGGGCATGTCGAGGATGATGGTCCCCTCGCCGACAATCGGTTTGTCGAACTGCGAAATCTGGTAGCCCTGCGGCAGATCGGCATAGAAGTAGTTCTTGCGCGCAAAGACGCTTTCAAGATTGATCTTGGCTTTAAGGCCAAGGCCGGTCTTGACAGCCTGCCGCACGCATTCCTCGTTGATGACCGGCAACATGCCCGGCATGGCCGCGTCAACAAGGCTGACATTGGTGTTCGGATCGTTACCGAATGTGGTCGATGCACCGGAAAACAGTTTGGATTTGGAAACCACCTGACAGTGGACTTCCAGACCGACAACGATTTCCCAAGGGCCGGTTGAACCTTCGATGATATAGGTCATGGATCAGCCCTCCTGCCCGACCGGTTTCGCGGTAAAGTTGGCAGCACTTTCAAGCACGCCACCGACACGCAGAACGGTTTCTTCGTCAAACGGTTTACCAATCAGCTGCAAACCAAGCGGCAAACCTTCGGAAGACAAGCCCGTCGGCAGCGACAGGCCCGGAAGACCCGCAAGACTTGCCGGAACGGTAAAGTCGTCGTTCAGATACATTTTGACCGGATCGTCTTCGTTTTCGCCAATCGCAAAGGCCGCCGACGGTGCGGTCGGTGCCAGAATGGCATCAACGGTGCCGAATGCGGTTGCGAAATCCTGATAGATACGGCGACGGACCTTGAGCGCCTTGTTGTAGTAGGCGTCGTAGTAGCCAGCCGACAGCACATAGGTACCGATCATGATGCGGCGCTGTACTTCCTTGCCGAAACCGGCCGCACGGGACTTCATATACATGTCGTCCAGGCTGTCACCTTCGTCCATGACACGCTGGCCGTAACGCAGCCCGTCATAACGCGCAAGGTTCGACGATGCTTCGGCCGGGGCGACGATATAATAGGTGCCCAGCGCGTATTTGGTGTGCGGCAGGGTCACATCGACCACTTCGGCACCCGCATCGCGCAGCATTGCAATACCGTTATCCCACAGCCTGTTGATTTCTTCGGGCATGTTATCGACACGGTATTCTTTCGGAATACCGATTTTCATGCCGCGAATGTCACCCGTCAGGGCGGCTTCGAAATCAGGAACCGCAACCGGGGCGGACGTGCTGTCCTTGGCGTCGTGACCGGCCATTGCGCCCAGCATGATCGCAGCATCGCGAACGGTTTTGGTCATCGGACCCGCCTGATCAAGCGAGCTTGCAAAGGCAACAATGCCCCAGCGCGAACAACGGCCATAGGTCGGCTTCAGGCCAACAATACCGCAATAGGATGCCGGTTGACGGATCGAGCCACCGGTATCGGTACCGGTCGCCGCCAGAGCCATGCCAGCGGCAACGGCCGCCGCCGAACCACCAGAAGAACCACCCGGCACCAGATCCTTGCCATCCTTGCCCTTCCACGGGTTGATGACATTGCCATAGTAGGACGACGTATTGGACGACCCCATGGCAAATTCATCAAGGTTGGCCTTGCCCAGCATCACCGCACCGTTATTGAACAGGTTGGTGGTGACGGTGGATTCATATTCCGGCTTGAAACCTTCGAGGATGTGCGAGGCTGCGGTCGTCTGGACACCTTCAGTGCAGAACAGATCCTTGATCGCAATCGGCAGGCCTTCCATTTTGCCCGCATCACCCTTGGCGCGCTTGGCATCGGAAGCCTTGGCCATGTCGATGGCCTTGTCCGGGGTTTCGGTGATGTAAGCGTTCAGATTACGGTGCGCTTCCATCGATTTGATGTGGGCTTCGGTCAGTTCGACCGACGTGTAATCGCCCTTTGCCAGCCCGTCGCGAGCATCGGCAAGTGTAAGGTTTGTCAGATCAGTCATTATTCAACCACCTTCGGCACAACAAAACAGCCAGCATCGGTCATCGGTGCGTTTGACAGCACTTTTTGCTGGATATTGCCATCGGTGACTTCGTCCTTGCGCAGCGGCAGGGTCAGATCGGCAACCGACGTCAGAGGATCACAACCCTCGACATCAACTTCTTGCAGTTCCTCGACAAAATCGAGGATACGGGTCAAATCTCCCGCCAGTTCGCCAAGCCCTTCTTCGGACACGTTGATAC
>CAMPHD010000487.1 GCA_946885765.1 uncultured Thalassospira sp. | reverse complement strand
GTTTCGGCATCGGGCAAGCCTTGCGTTTCGCCAATCGCCTCGACCGCGACGGCTTCAACCACCAGCGGCTTTTCGTCCATGACAAAGCCGTAACGCTGCTTGTGCTGTTCTTCGAACTGCGCCTTGATCGACGCAACATCCCCGAAATCAACGATCAGCGGATTATCCGTGCCGTCATACCGCAGATGCAGCTTTTTAAGCATGCTGATCTTGGCATCGGTAATGCCCTGCTCATGCAGCTCGCCACGGGCTTCAACTGCCAGCGCATCAAGGCTTTCATCCAGTCCCGCAAGGGCGGATGTTTCAAGCTTCGCCTCGACCGCCTGTTCGCGCATCGCACGAATATCGGCAAGACCCATGCCATAGGCCGACAGAACACCGGCAAACGGATGGACAAACACACGCGTCATGCCCAGCGTATCAGCCACCTGACAGGCATGCTGCCCACCGGCCCCGCCAAAGCATTGCAGGATGTAATCAGTCACGTCATAGCCACGCTGAACCGAAATCTGCTTGATCGCGTTGGCCATGTTTTCAACCGCGATGCGCAGGAACCCTTCGGCGACTTCTTCGGGGGTTCGGACCTGTCCGGTGGCGTCCTTGATCTTAAGCGCCATGTCGGCAAAGCCCGCCTTGACCGCATCCGCGTCAAGCGGCTCGTTGCCTTCGGGGCCAAACACATTCGGGAAGAAGTCCGGCTGCACCTTGCCCAGCATGACATTGATATCGGTCACGGCAAGCGGCCCGCCACGGCGATAGGCCGCCGGTCCCGGATTGGCACCCGCACTGTCTGGCCCAACGCGGAAACGCGCGCCATCGAAATGCAGGATCGACCCGCCACCGGCCGCAACCGTATGGATTTTCATCATCGGGGCGCGCATGCGCACACCGGCAACCTGCGTTTCGAAATCGCGTTCATATTCGCCGTCATAAAGCGAAACGTCGGTCGATGTACCACCCATATCGAACCCGATGACCTGATCAAAGCCATCCATTTCCGCGGTCCGCACCATGCCGACAACACCGCCCGCCGGGCCCGACAGGATCGCGTCCTTGCCCTGGAACTTGGCGGCATCGGTAAGCCCGCCATTGGACTGCATGAACATCAGCTTCACACCGCCCAGTTCACCGGCAACCTGATCAACATAACGGCGCAGGATCGGCGACAGATAGGCATCAACAACCGTGGTATCGCCACGCGACACCAGCTTCATCAACGGGCTGACCTGATTGCTGACCGATACCTGCGTAAAGCCGATCTCGCGTGCAATCTCGGCGGCGGCATTTTCGTGTGCGGTATAACGATAACCATGCATGAACACGATGGCACATGCCCGGATGC
The DNA here is from genome assembly GCA_946885765.1 of uncultured Thalassospira sp. The sequence goes on along the minus strand of CAMPHD010000487.1, from coordinate 1,183 downwards.
CGTCATCAAACGCTGCCTGCAAATCACGGCGCAGGTTCTCGCGATCAAGGGCTGTCAGTTCCTCGCCCTGCGCGTCAAAGCGGCCATCGGCCTCGATCACGCGCTCATAAAGCATTTCCGGCAGTTTGATATTACGATCAAACAGTTTTGGGCGGTTCTGATAGGCAATGCGCAACGCATCGCGGAAACCGGTCGTCGTCACCAGAACCGTGCGGTCGCCTTTACGTTCAAGCAAGGCATTGGTCGCAACCGTCGTGCCCATCTTAACCGCTTCGATCTTCTCGGCCGGGATTTTCTCGCCCGCCGGGACGTCAAGCAATTCGCGAATGCCCTGAATGGCGGCATCGGCATAGCGTTCCGGGTTTTCCGACAGCAGCTTGTGTGTCAGAAGGCTGCCATCGGGCTTGCGCGCCACGATATCGGTAAAGGTACCGCCACGATCGATCCAGAACTGCCATTTGGCCGGACCGGAAGTCTGATCAGAAGGCAAGGAAGCGGCAGAATTTTGGGTGTGCGAAGCCATGATGCTTACTCCTTCAGCATCGTATTCAAACAAATCTTGCGAATGCGCCGACCGTTAAACGGCGCGGGTCAGCCGTTCATTTTCTGCGGAAGCCAGGTGGCGATTTCGGGGAAGACCGTAATCAGCAAAACCGCCAGCAACAGCAGGAAGAAGAACGGCAGGGAAGCCAGCGCAATGGAAAACAGGTTCTTGCCTGTCAGCCCTTGCAAAACGAAAAGGTTGAAACCGACCGGCGGGGTGATCTGCGACATTTCGACCACCAGCACCACATAGATGCCAAACCACAAAAGATCGATCCCGGCGGCCTGCACCATCGGCAGGATCACCGATGTGGTCAGAACCACCACCGAAATCCCGTCAAGGAAGCAGCCCAGAACGATAAAGAACACCGTCAATGCCGCAAGCAACGCATAGGGCGAAAGGTTCATTTCCGCGATCCATGCCGCAAGCTCGCGCGGAATGCCGGTAAAGCCCATGGTGACGGTCAACACCGCCGCCCCGGCAAGGATGAAACCGATCATGCACGATGTGCGTGTCGCCCCCATCAGCCCGTCGATGAAACTCGCCCAGTTAAGCGACCCGCTGATCGCTGAGAGGATCAGCGCACCGACCACGCCAAAGGCCGCGGCCTCCGTCGTGGTAGCAATCCCGCCATAGATC
>CAMPHD010000486.1 GCA_946885765.1 uncultured Thalassospira sp. | reverse complement strand
CACCGCGCGCGCCAAGTTTGCCCGAAACTTTTTCGCAGCTGGCGGGATTGAGGCAATCACCAATACCGGCTTTGCCGATGCCTCTGATGCTGCCAAGGCATTTGGCGAAAGTGGCGCCAAAATCGCGGTGATTTGCGGATCGGACCCGCAATATGCCGACATGGCCGCCGATGTCGCCCAAAACCTTAAACAGGCCGGGGCAACCCGCATTTACCTTGCCGGGCATCCCGGCGATGCCAGGGCCGATTACGAGGCGGCCGGTATCGATGATTTCATATTTATCGGGGCGGATGTTCTTGCGATCTGCGAGACGGCCCTTTCACATCTGGGGGTAAAATAACCATGACCCGGATTCCGGACTTTTCCGATCTGCCGCTGTTTGATCGTGCTACTTCCGGCCCAAGCAGCCCGGCAAACACCACCCCCTGGACCACCCCCGAAGGCATCGATGTCAAAGCGGTCTTTGGCGTGGATGATCTGGCGGGGCTGGATCATTTAAACACCATGCCGGGCATGCCGCCCTTCCTGCGCGGCCCCTATCCGACCATGTATGTCCAGCAACCCTGGACGATCCGGCAATATGCCGGTTTTTCGACCGCCGAAGAATCCAACGCATTTTATCGCCGCAACCTTGCCGCCGGGCAAAAGGGCCTGTCGATTGCCTTCGACCTTGCCACCCATCGCGGTTATGACAGCGACCATCCGCGCGTGACCGGTGATGTCGGCATGGCCGGTGTGGCAATTGACAGCATCTATGACATGCGGACCCTTTTTGATGGCATTCCGCTCGATCAGATGTCGGTATCCATGACCATGAATGGCGCGGTTCTGCCGGTGATGGCGCTTTATATCGCGGCTGCCGAAGAACAGGGTGTGAAGCATGAACAGCTTTCGGGCACCATTCAGAATGACATTCTGAAGGAATTCATGGTTCGCAATACCTATATCTATCCGCCGAAACCCTCGATGCGGATCATTTCGGACATCTTTGCCTTTACCTCGCAAAATATGCCGAAATTCAACTCGATCTCGATTTCCGGCTATCACATGCAGGAAGCCGGGGCGACGGCGGACCTTGAACTGGCCTATACCCTGGCCGATGGCATCGAATATGCCCGTGCCGGTCAGGCTGCCGGGCTTCCGATTGATAAATTCGCGCCGCGTTTGTCGTTCTTCTGGGCGATTGGCATGAATTTCTTTATGGAAATCGCCAAAATGCGCGCCGCACGCATGATCTGGGCCAAGCTGATCAAACAGTTCGATCCGCAGAGCCCCAAATCGCTGTCATTGCGGACACACAGCCAGACATCGGGCTGGTCACTGACAGCCCAGGATGTGTTTAACAACGTCATCCGCACCTGTGTCGAGGCGATGGCATCAACACAGGGCCACACGCAGTCGCTTCACACCAACGCCCTTGACGAGGCATTGGCCCTGCCGACCGATTTTTCGGCGCGCATTGCACGCAATACGCAGCTTTTCCTGCAACAGGAAAGCGGTACGACCAGGGTCATCGATCCGTGGGGCGGGTCCTATTATGTCGAACGCCTGACCCGTGATCTGGCGGAAAAGGCATGGGCCCATATCCTTGAGGTCGAAGAACAGGGTGGCATGGCCAAGGCGATTGAAGCCGGCATTCCGAAAATGCGCATCGAAGAAGCGGCGGCACGCACACAGGCCCGCATCGATAGCGGCCGCCAGACACTGGTGGGTGTGAACAAATACCGTGCGACCGATGATCGCCCGGTCGATGTTTTACAGGTCGATAACGCCGAAGTCCGCCGTCAGCAGATCGCAAAGCTGGAACGCCTGCGTGCCGAACGCAATAATGCGGATGTTGAAGCCGCCCTTACCGCCCTGACCAATGCCGCCGATCAGGGCAGCGGCAATCTTCTTGAACTTGCCGTGCAGGCCGCCCGGTCGAAATGCACGGTGGGCGAGATTTCCGATGCGCTTGAAAAGGTCTATGGCCGTCATCAGGCGGTAATCCGGTCGATTTCGGGGGTCTATAAAACCGAAGTCGGTGCCGGTAACGAGGCACTGGCCAAGGTCGACCGGCTGGTAAACGAGTTCGAGCAATCCGAAGGCCGCCGCCCGCGCATCCTGATTGCCAAGATGGGGCAGGACGGGCATGACCGCGGCCAGAAAGTCATCGCCACGGCCTTTGCCGATCTTGGCTTTGACGTCGATATCGGCCCGCTGTTCCAGACACCCGAAGAAGCCGCCCGACAGGCGGTTGAAAACGATGTGCATATTGTTGGTGCCAGTTCACTCGCCGCCGGTCACCTCACGCTTGTGCCGCAGCTTCGGGCGGAGTTGGACAAGCTTGGCCGCGAAGACATCATGATCGTTGCAGGTGGTGTTATCCCGCCGCAGGATTTTGACAAACTTTACGAAGCCGGGGCAGAGGCGATATTCCCGCCCGGAACCGTGATTGCCGAAGCGGCCTGCGACCTGTTAGAAAAGCTGAAGGAATCAACGTCCGAGGAAGCGGCCTGATTGTGAAGGCAAGATCGTGACAGAAACCGCG
>CAMPHD010000485.1 GCA_946885765.1 uncultured Thalassospira sp. | reverse complement strand
AACGTCAGGCGCAGGCGTCCCAGCCGCCCATTGCCGTTCCGACGGATGTGGCAGTGGACCCGGCAATGGCATTCCGGGCAGCCTATGCCGAGGGTCATTTCCTGAACGATCAGGAAATGTATCTGATGGCGCGGACGCGCCGGGGCAATATCGGTTTTCATCTGATCACGCCGCTTGAACAGCCTGATGGCCGGATCATTCTGGTCAATCGCGGCTGGGTGCCGCAGGATTATCGCGATCCTTCGACCCGTTCTGATAGCCTGATCGAAGAAAACGTTCGGGTGACCGGCGTTTTGCGCCTGCCACAGAAAAAACATTGGGTTCAGCCGGAAAATGAACCGCTGGAAAACCAGTGGTTCTTTGTCGATGTCGATGCGATGGCCGAGGATAGCGGGGCGGATCTTGCCAGCCGGTATTATCTTGAACTTGATGAAACCGAAATTCCCGGTGGGTTGCCGATTGGCGGGCAGGCAAAAATCGATCTGCCGAACAACCATCTTCAGTATGCGATCACATGGTACAGCCTTGCGCTTTCGCTGATTGTGATCTTTATTCTTTATCACCGCCGTCCGCAGGATGATGAAGCCAAAAGCTGATCCTTTCTGACGATATTTTCTGAATGTTTTGCGGAACGCTGCCCGATAGTGGTTGCGGCGTTTCGTTTGCCCGGTTTTCCAGTTTTTCCGGTTCCGCCGAACAGGAGTTTCCATGACTGACGCCTATAAATCGCTTGAAGCCCGTTTTCGCCGTATCAATGTTTTGTCCGATATTGGCGGCATGCTGCATTGGGATATGGCGGCGATGATGCCCAATGGCGGGGCCAATGCCCGGTCCGGGCAACTGGCGACCCTTGATGTCATGGCAAACGAACTGGTCAATGCACCGGATATGGGCGATCTGATCGAGGCAGCCGGAGGCGAGAACCTTGATGCGTGGCAGAAAGCCAATCTGGCCGAGATGAAACGCAACTGGGTGCATGGCACGGCGGTGCCGTCCGATCTGGTGGAAAAAATGTCATTGGCGGCGACGTCGTGCGAAGTCGCATGGCGAGGCGCACGTGCCGATAACGATTTTGCCGGGTTGTTGCCGAAACTTCAGACCGTGCTGGACCTGTCGATCGAGGCGGGCAAGGCAAAGGCCGAGGCGCTGGGGACGTCGGTTTATGATGCGCTTCTGGATCAATATGATCCGATGATGCGCTCAGACCGGATCGATAGCCTGTTTGCCGAGCTTGAGGCGTTCCTGCCGTCCTTTACCGCCGAAGTGATCGAGCGCCAGAAATCCGAAGCAGCCCCGACCCGCCCGACCGGGCCATTCCCGGTTTCGGTTCAGAACAAGGTCGGCCTTGATCTGATGAAGGCGGTGGGTTTTGATTTCGACCATGGGCGTCTGGATATTTCGCATCATCCGTTCTGTGGCGGCATTCCCGATGATGTGCGCATCACGACGCGCTATGACGAAAATGATTTTACATCGGCGATCATGGGGGTTCTGCATGAAACCGGCCATGCGATGTATGAACGCGGATTACCCGGCGCGTGGCGCAATCAGCCGGTGGGCAAGGCACGCGGCATGACCATGCATGAAAGCCAGTCGCTTCTGGTGGAAATGCAGGCCAGCCGGTCGGAAGAATTCCTGACTTATGCCGGGCCGGTCTTCAAGGCGGCGTTTGGCGGCGATGACGGGGCATGGACGGCCCATAACCTGCATCGGCTTTATACCCGTGTCGAGCCGGGCCTGATCCGTGTGGATGCGGACGAGGTGACGTATCCGGCGCATGTGATCCTGCGGTATCGGTTGGAGCGCGCCCTGATCGAAGGGGACATGAAGCTTGCCGATCTGCCCGGTGCGTGGAACGAGATGATGGACAAGTTGCTGGGCATTACGCCGCCCAATGACGCCAACGGTTGTTTGCAGGATATTCATTGGCCGTCCGGGGCGTGGGGATATTTCCCGACCTATACGCTGGGTGCGATGGCAGCCGCCCAGATTTTTGCCGCCGCCAGGAAAGCCAAACCGGAAATTCCGGCGGCATTGGCGCGTGGTGATTTCAGTCCGCTGATGGGATGGCTTGGCGAAAATATCCATGGCAAGGCATCAAGCAAATCAACCGACGAGATATTGATCGAGGCAACGGGCCAACCCCTTGGCGTGGGGGCCTTCAAGGCACATATGGAAAACAGGTATGGCGGGTAAAACCGATTGATTGGTGGTACTTATCTGCTAGCATCAAACGTCCTTCCGGCACGGCTGACGGCAGGCGCCCGGCTTCATATCAGGATATTTTGATTTAATGTCCATTTTCCCGGAAGTGTCATGGGAATAACCGACGGCAACAAGAAAGTCATGGATCGGCAGGTTTACGCCGCCGATCAGGTTATCTTCCGGGAAGGAAAGCCCGGCAGTGCGGCCTTTGTCGTGCAGGAAGGCCGGGTTGAAATCTTTAAAACCATGAATGGTGATGAGGAAGTTGTCCTTGGCACGGTCGAGGCCGGGGGGCTTTTTGGCGAACTGGCACTGGTTGATAACCAGCCTCGAA
>CAMPHD010000484.1 GCA_946885765.1 uncultured Thalassospira sp. | reverse complement strand
GCAATACTGGACGATTGCGCAACCTGATTGCTGATTTCCGCGATTGAGGCACTCAGCTCCTCGGCTGCCGACGCCACCGTTTCCACATTGCTCGACATTTCCTGCGAGGCCGCCGAAACAACCGTCGAACGCTGGCCGACCTGCTTGGAAGTATCGGTCATGGCATTCGCCGATGTCTGCATATTGCCCGATGCCTGAATGACCTGGGCTACGACCTGCCCAACGCTGGCTTCGAAATTGTCTGCCATTTTGTTGAGCGCTTCGCGTTTCTCGGCCTCTGCACGACGTTCCTGCTCTTCACGCTGGATCCGCATTTCTTCCATTTCTATGGTCTTCGATTTGAAGATATCCATCGCACGTGCCAGATCACCGATCTCGCTTTTCTGATCGGTATATTTGACCTCGACCTTGTGATCACCCTGCGACAGCCGCAGCATGTTTTCCGCAATCGAATAAAGCGGACGGGTAATACCCCGGCTGATCATCAGCGACACACCGACAACCGCGCACAGAACCGCCAACGCCACCAGCCCCATGACCAGCATGCTTTGCATGAAGACCGCGTTCACATCGTCGATATAAATCCCGGTGGCAACAACCCAGCCCCACGGCTCGAACGTTTTGACGAAGGAAAGCTTCGGACGGAGCTTGTCGGAGTTTGGCACCTGATAGGTGTAATCGACAAAGCCCTGCCCCTGTTCCTTGGCGACACGGGCAAATTCGCGGTAATGGTGCTTGCCCGATCCATCGACCGCATCACTCATATTCTTGCCGACAAGGTCCGGCTTGATGTCATGGATCAGGACGACCGGCGTAAAATCGAACACAAAGTAATAGTTGGTTTCATCGTATCGCAGGGCACCCACCGCCGCCTTCGCCGCATTCTGCGCCTGTTCGGTCGTAAGTTCGCCGGACTGCTCCATCGCTTGGTAATGCCCAAGCAGGCTGATTGTCGACTCAACCAGATTCTGGGTCTTTGCCTTGCGATCTTCGAGCATGTTACTGCGCAGCTCGGTAAGCCCGAACGCCCCAACCAGCAACGCCGCAAGGATCGCCCCGGCGACGATGATCAGCATACGTGTGCCGATCTTCATTGAATTCAGATTGAACATTTCCATCCCCATATACCAGTACGGGATCACGCCCGACATGTTGGCAACGTTTTATTTTTTTCAAGGAACCCCTTACCCTCGCCTCGACCATGAGTTGCATCAAAGCAGGCGTGGGAATAATCAGACTATAATATTGAATATTATATTTACACACATTTCGGCTGTGATTTTAGTCACTTCCGCAACTTAATTTATCGCGGGTTATATGGCATAATCACAAACGGACAGGGTTGAACGCACCGATGGAAACGGAGCCATTGTCATGACCGACCCGCATTCTGCAAAAGCATCCAACACCCACGGGGTTGTGATTCCCGCCCTGCATTATGACGACGCCAAAGCCGCGATCGAATTTCTGTGCCGCGCCTTCGGCTTTGAAAAACACGCGATCTATCAAAACGAGGACGGCATTGTCGAACATGCCGAACTGGTTCTGGGCAATGGTATGATCATGCTGGGTCAGGCCCGCGACAGCACTTACGGCAAACTGACCCGCCGCCCCAATGATATTGGCGGGGTAACCCAAAGCATCTATATCATCGTCCCCGATGCCGACCTTCACTATGCCCGCGCCGTTGCCGCCAGCACCGAAATCGTCATGCCACTTGAAGAACAGGATTACGGCGGCAAGGTTTATTCCGCACGTGACCCCGAAGGCCATATCTGGAGCTTCGGGACATATGATCCCTTTGGCTGATCCAAAACTGCGCCCCTTGCGAAAAATCGTTTTTCACCAATCTATTGGAATTCAATTGGCAATCAGGGGCATCAGATGATCAACAGCACCGAAACCGTCTTCCGGCCCAATCACCGCACGCGCGTTTTTGCGCTGATTGCGTTCATGGTGCTGTGTCTGATCATCTCGGCGACAGGCGGTGCGGTAACGGCGACCAGTGTCAATGACTGGTACCCGACATTGCAAAAACCGTTCTTCAATCCGCCCAACTGGCTGTTCGGTCCGGCATGGAGCCTGATTTATTTCCTGATCGCCTTTAGCGGCTGGCGCGTCTGGCTAAAGCGCGGGATTGACGGGGCAAAGGGGCCGTTTGCGGTATATGCCGTGCAACTCATCCTGAACCTTCTGTGGTCATTCCTGTTTTTCGGGGCACAATCGCCATTTTTGGGGCTGGTCGATATCATTCCGCTTCTGATCCTGATCATCATCAATTGCGCGATGTTCTGGCGGATTGATCGTCTGGCGGGGATACTTCTGGTGCCCTATGCATTGTGGGTTGGTTTCGCCACCCTGCTGAACGGGGCGATTTATTTCCTGAACCCGTAAAACAAAGGTTTTTTGAAATTCTCCGGAAATCCATCCTTGCGAAATGGCGGAATTAATCCGACTTTCGCCCGGCAATAGCGCCACCCGTTGGCAGGATCAGGATCGCCAAGTATCCAGACTGTTTTCGGGATTGATTGCAACGGGATGCGGGAAAGAACAGA
>CAMPHD010000483.1 GCA_946885765.1 uncultured Thalassospira sp. | reverse complement strand
GTTTGAGGCCGTCGATGCGCTGATCATATCCTCGCAACCCGATGTCCTTTGGCGTCTGGCCGATATCGCTTTTATACCGGAATTTGAAAATGCAGCGCTTGCTTCGATGCAAGGGGCGGCTGATACCATTGCAGGCCTTGTCATCCATGACCGAAATCCTGATTTCGCCGGGCGTCAATTGGCCGATATGCGGGATGGATCGGGTATGTTGTGGCAGGAGAAGCTGCTCGAACAGGGGCGCGTGATCCTTTTGCCCGAAAGGGACCGCCCGATTGATGCCCTGATCCGGGCTGAACAATCTGCCATGTCACAGAAACGCGGGCTTTGGGCCGCGAACCAGAAACCGGCCTATCATTATGCCGGTTCGTCCGAACTGGCGAGCGATCTGCCTGATGCCGCGCAGGCCATCGGGCGGTTTGCGGTGATCGACGGCATTCTCAAACGTATCGAAGACCGTGAATGGCGCAGTTACCTTAATTTCGGTGCCGACTGGCGCGACGATTTCACCGTGATGGTCGACCGCGGCCGTCGTGACGCCATCGCCGCCACCGGGCAGCATATGGAAGACTGGATTGGCCGGAAAATCCGTGTCCGCGGCCTGATCGAGGATCGCGGTGGTCCTTATCTGGAACTCTCTAATCCGGCGTCCCTATGTGTGGAACAGTCTGTCGGGCAACCGTGAACGGCTTTGGACTTGTCCAATAACACTTTGGACGTGTAGAAGAATGGGACGATAGATTCCAAGAGGCTCCCCAATGCTTTATCCCGAGATCGAACCCGCTTATTCCGGCTGGCTGGAACGGCCCGACGGGCATGCAATCTATTGGGAAGAGCTTGGCAATCCCGATGGCATTCCGGTGATTTTCCTGCATGGCGGCCCGGGTGCAGGGATGTCGCCCAATTCGCGGCGCTTTTTTGATCCCGAAAAATATCGGGTGATCCTGCATGACCAACGCGGTGCCGGTAAATCCCGTCCGTTCGGCAGCCTTGAAAACAATACAACCGACCATCTGATCGGCGATATCGAAGCCCTTCGCAAGGATCGCGGTATTGATAAATGGCTGGTCTTTGGCGGGTCGTGGGGATCGACACTGTCGCTGGCTTACGGGCAGGCCCATCCGGAACGTGCCTTGGGCTTTGTTCTGCGCGGGATATTCCTGTGCCGGGATCAGGAAATCGACTGGTTCATGGATGGCATGGGAAAAATCTTTGCTGAGGCCGAGAAAAAATTCCTCGCCTCCGTCGGGTTTGACCGCAATCCCGGAAGTGCTGCCCTGCTGGAACGTTTTGGTGATGTCTTTGCCGGCAAGGAAGGCGAAGCCGCCGCCATTTCCGCGGCGCGTGCATGGTCGGGCTATGAGGCCACCTGCTGCACATTGCTTCCCGATGACAGTCTGGTCGAGGATTTCGAAAGCGACGGGATCGCGCTTGCGCTGGCGCGGCTGGAGCATCATTACTTCGTCAATAAGGGTTTCTTCACGCCCGACCAGTTACTTCAGAATATGGATCGCATTCGTCATTTGCCCGCCCGGATCATTCAGGGCCGCTATGACATCGTCTGCCCGCCGGTTTCCGCATTTGATCTGCACGCGAAATGGCCGGGTGCTGAAATGAATATCGTTGAGGATGCCGGTCACGCGGCAAGTGAGCCGGGGATCGTGCGCGAACTCGTTCGTGCCACGAACTCCTTTAATAGCACCGGATTTGATAAAAACTAGAACAGCCGGTTCATTGTTTTGTTGTCTATATCATACGGTTGGGTAAGATACGCCCACGTTGATCTTAGAGGGGACTTAAGTTGATGCGTTTGGTTTTGGGGAAAATCATTGCGCTTATGGTTGTGGTTGGTCTTGCCGGCACCGCACAGGCGCAGCAGTTTTTGGGAAATAATAACGATTCCGGCCTGCTGGAATTTTCGACCGGTATGGTCGATATCACGCAGGATGACGAGGCGGCTGAATTCCGTCTTGATTACCGTTTCCAGCATGCCATGTTTGGCGTTGCCCGCCCGATTGCCGGTTTGATGGTCACCAGCGACAAGGCGGCACACGGTTATGGCGGCATTGCGATGGATGTGCTTTGGGGCGATCACTTCGTTTCAAGCATCTATACCTCGGTCGGTGCCTATCATCAGGGTGACGGCGAAGACCTTGGTCACTGGATCGAATTCCGTTCGGGGCTTGAGCTTGGCTTCCGCTTTGACAGCCGCGAACGTCTGAGCCTCGGCATTGCGCACATTTCGAATGCCAGCATCGGCGACGAAAACCCGGGTACGGAAATTCTGTCTCTGACCTATGCGATTCCGATCGACGCGATCTTTAACTGATCGGTGCCTTCGGAACACTGCTTCAAGCCCCGCCACTCGTGGGGCTTTTTGCTTTTTCGGGCCTTGGCAGGGCAAATTTGGTTCGCTGCCGGATTGATCGCAGCTATCGAAGCTGCTAATTGAATGCCTCTTGCCGATAAAGTGCGCCCGTAGCTCAGCAGGATAGAGCACCAGATTCCTAATCTGGGGGCCACAGGTTCGAATCCTGTCGGGCGCACCATCTCCTTTTG
>CAMPHD010000482.1 GCA_946885765.1 uncultured Thalassospira sp. | reverse complement strand
ATGGCAAATACCATCATTGCCAGCGCCCCGCCTAGGATGGTGCCGGTGATCAGAAACGTGATTGCATCGCGCGAAAAGAATGTTTCCCAGACCAGCACATCAAGTGATGGCACCGATCCATTGTAAAACAGCGCAAACAGCAGCATCGCGATGCGCGTCCATGCCAGGAAGAACAGCATCAGGACAATGCCAATCGCGCCAAGCTGTCCGGGATTGCGTCGGAAACCGTTCAGGCTGTGCCACAGGGTGACATTTTCACCCATTTCAAGGCGGCGGCTGGTTTCATAAAGGCCAACCGCAATGACCGGGGCCAGAAGCATGAAGCCTGCACCCAGCGGCAGGGTCAGATAGGGCTGCCCGGTTTGAAACAGGCTTAGCAGGATAAGGTATCCGGCCAGAACACAAAGCCCGCCATAGGCAAGCCCGATGGCCGGGGTACGTTTGAAATCGCGCCAGCCTGCTTCGAGCCATTTGCCGGATTGATCACTGGTGACTTCGCGGATCGCAATGCCTTGTGGAAGCCCGCTGACGGGACCTGTTGATTGTTCAATTGTCGTTTCGGACATCTGCATCCTCCCTGCACCTTATTGACAAAGGTGGCCGATACACAGCCGGAAAGCCCTGATGGTGTGTTCTTTTTTGTTGATGATATCACTTCGTAAAACAATTACCAGTATTGGCTGTGTTGAATGTCATCCGGTTTTCATATGAGGCTTTGCCGGTGGTTTTCCATAGGTAACGGCTTGATTGCCAGTGGTCTTGCCCACAAATACATATGTGAACCGGCAGAAGGGAAAAGTCCGTACCGGATATACGCGCAAAATGGCATCATCAACCAACTTATTGCCATTTTCTGTTGCGACGAGCCGTATGAGCCATATGCTGCTGGAATCAAATCATAACATTGCACCCTGCGGAGCCATCGGTTTCCAGAGTGCCGAGCAAAAAGCGGAGCCGGACTGTTGAAAAAGATCCTTGCCGTGATTGGTGCCGTTCTGGTCGTGATCATCGCCGCCCTGTTGATCATTCCATCCCTGATCGATTGGAATGGTTACAAGCCACAAATCACCCAGGCAGTGCGTGACGCAACCGGTCGCAATCTTGACATTCGCGGCGATCTTTCGATGTCTGTCCTGCCGTTCCCGGCCCTGTCGGTCGAGCAGGTGACACTCAGCAATCTGCCCGGCGCGCAGGACCCCGACATGGTGTCGGTCGAAGAAGTCCGTGTGTCGGTTGCCCTGATGCCGCTTCTGACCGGCAATGTGCAGGTCACTGAAATCAGCCTGATCGATCCGGTGATTTCGATTGAGACGTTCGAGGATGGCAGCAACAATCTGGTATTTGACCCGGCACAGGCCGCACAAAGCGGGCCGGATGCCGGCACGATCACCACACCGCCAAGCACGGCCCCCGCGCCGGAAGGCGATGCAGCAGCGCCCGATGCGTCATCTGACGGCGGCGATGCCAGCTCATCCGATTTTGCCAGCACGATCCAGATTGATCGTCTGGAGATCGAAAATGCCACAATCCTTTATCACACACCGGGCAGCACGGAGCGGATCGAGGGGCTGACCCTTGGCGTGTCGGCCGATAGCCTGAATGGTCCGGCCGAGGGCGAGGGATATGTTTTCTATCGCGGTATTCCGCTGACATTTAATTTCAATGTCGGTGAAATCAGCCAGACCGGCCCGTTCCCGATTGGTATGCAGATCGGCATCGACAAGGTTGATGGCGGGATCAATGTCAGTGGTCAGGTTGACCTGTCGGCAGAATATCCGGGCTTTAACGGCCAGATCGACGGCAAGTTTGATGATCTGCGCGAAGCGGCCCTTCGCATTGCAGGCGAAGGTGCGGATATCCCTGATATCGCCGCCAAGCCGTTCAATCTGGGCGGGCAGGTTGCCGCCAATGCCAAATCGGTTACGGTCAATGACCTGTCGATCCGGTTTGGTGAAACCCGTGGATCGGGCGCGATTGCGATTGATCAGGACCCGAAAATGAAGGCCGATGTGGCGCTTCGGTTCAATCAGCTTGACCTCGATTCAATCCTTGTCCTGACCCATATGGGCGAGGGTGCCGCCCCGGCGGGTGGTACGGATGCGGCCACCGAAGGCAATGGCGATGCGGCACCGGCAAATGGTGCGGATGGCACCAATGGTGGCGCAGGTGGCCAGTCGATCCCGTCGCAAGGCGGCAAGAAAACCGGTGCGGCCAATGGGCCGATGATCCCGGCTGATCTTACGGCATCGATTGATTTCGAAGTTGAAACCCTGATTTACAATCAGACGCCGGTACATAATGCGCGGATCAATGCCGCGATAGCCAACAGCAAGGTCACACTAAACGAGGTTTCCGCCGGTTTGCCGGGGGGGACGGATTTGTCGGTGTTTGGCAGCATTTCGGGCGAGGGTCCGAAACCGAGTGCGGCCCTTTCCTATGAGGTGGCATCGGAAAACATTCGCGCGGTTGCGCGGTGGCTTGGGGCGGATGTCGATGGTATCCGTGCCGACCGGTTGCGCCGTTTCTCGTTTTCCTCGTTGCCGGCATGCTGGCGTTCCCGCGC
>CAMPHD010000481.1 GCA_946885765.1 uncultured Thalassospira sp. | reverse complement strand
GGTCGTACCTATGTATGTGTCGTTCCGGCCGAGGCGTAAGCCTCCCGTCGGCTGCGGCATTGCGTAGCAAAGATTTCGAGGGAGGAATGAGCAATCATTCCTCCCTTGTTTTATGTGTTATATGAAAATTTCCCGTGCCGTCGATGCGAGACGATCTGTTTCGAAATCGCGATCCGGCCGGGCGGAATGATTGACGGGCATCGCCCAAAGGACCGGTTATGAAGTTTCTCGATGAAGCAAAAATCCACGTACGCAGTGGCCGCGGCGGTGCCGGTGCGGTCAGCTTCCGGCGCGAAAAATTCATCGAGTATGGCGGGCCGGATGGCGGCGATGGCGGGCGCGGTGGTGACGTGATCGTCGAGGCGGTCGAAAATCTTAACACCCTGATTGATTTCCGTTATCAGCAGCATTTCAAGGCCGAAATCGGCATGCATGGCATGGGGCGCAACCGGACCGGCCGTTCGGGCAACTCGATCACGATCAAGGTCCCGGTCGGAACGCAGATCCTTGAAGAAGACCGCGAAACCCTGATTGTCGATATGCTTGAACCGGGCCAGACCTTTGTTCTGTGCCGGGGCGGGGATGGCGGCCGGGGTAACACCCATTTCAAATCCTCCACCAACCAGGCCCCGCGTCGCGCCGAAGAAGGCTGGCCGAACGAGGAAATGTCGGTCTGGCTGCGCCTTAAACTGATTGCCGATGCCGGGCTGGTCGGTTTGCCCAATGCCGGGAAATCCACCTTCCTCGCCGCATCGTCCAGCGCGCGTCCGAAAATCGCCGATTATCCTTTCACCACCCTGCATCCGCAGCTGGGTGTGGTCGAAATTGATGACCATGAATTCGTTCTGGCCGATATCCCCGGCCTGATCGAAGGCGCGTCGGAGGGCAAGGGCATCGGGACCCGGTTCCTCGGTCATATTGAACGCTGCGAAGTTCTGTTGCATCTGATCGATTGCGCGGACGAGGACCCGGTCGCGACCTATCGGACGGTCCGCGAAGAACTTGAAGGTTACGCCGATGTCCTGATCGACAAACCCGAAGTCGTCGCCCTGTCCAAGGCCGATCAGCTTCTGCCTGAAATGGTCGAGGAACAGCGCGAAATCCTTGAAAAAGGGATCGGCAAAAAGGTGTTCATCGTATCGGGTGCCACCCAGCAGGGGGTAAAGGAAGTCCATCGTGAATTGCGTCGTCACATCATCGGTGAACGCGAGCACCGTGCGATGCAGGGCCGCGAGGATGAGGGATTCAAACCGTGAGCCTTGCGGACGCAAAACGCCTGATCATCAAGGTCGGCTCGGCCCTTCTGGTCGATGAAAATACCGGCAAGCTTCGCCGTGCCTGGCTCGAGGCACTTGCCGATGACGTCGCACTTCTGCGCGAACGCGGGGTCGAGGTCATCGTGGTTTCAAGTGGCGCGATTGCCATGGGGCGTCGTCTGCTGGGGCTTGATCACCGCACCATCAGTCTGGCCGACAAACAGGCCGCTGCTGCGACCGGCCAGATCAGCCTGTCGCAGGTCTGGCAGGAAGCATTGGGCCGCAATGGCCTGATCATGGCGCAGGTTCTTGTCACGCTGGAGGACATGGAAAGCCGCCGCCGTTACCTGAACGCACGCGGGACGCTGAATGCGCTGCTGGCGCGTGGTGCGGTGCCGCTGATCAATGAAAACGACACGGTTGCGACCGAAGAAATCCGCTTTGGCGACAATGATCGCCTTGGGGCCAAGGTTGCGCACATGATTTCGGCCGATACGCTGGTATTGCTGTCCGATATCGATGGTCTTTATACCGCCGACCCGCGCAAGAACCCGGACGCGACCCTGATCCCGACCGTGCGCGAACTGACACCTGAAATCATGGAAATGGCCGGTGCCGCCCCGACGATGTATAGCTCCGGCGGGATGGTGACAAAATTGCAGGCCGCCGAAATCGCGATGAAGGCCGGGTGCCGCATGATGATTGCGCGCGGCACGATTTATCATCCGCTAAAAGCCCAGCTTGAAGGCGGGCCCCATACCCTGTTCCTGCCCAGCGAAAGCCCGCTTGCCGCACGCCGCCACTGGATTGCGACGTCGCTTTCAGCGCGCGGGGCCATCATCGTTGATGGTGGTGCGGCCAAGGCGCTGCGTGCGGGTAAAAACCTGCTGGCGGCCGGGATTGCCGGTGTTGATGGCAGCTTCAAGCACGGCGATGCGGTGCGCATCCTTGATGCGGATGGCACCGAAATCGGGCGTGGCATCACGTCCTATTCGGCTGAAGAAACCCGCATGATCAAAGGTCATTCCTCGCAGGAAATCGAAGCCGCATTGGGATATAGCCGTGGCAACGCGGTCATTCATTCCGATGATCTGGTAATTGCCGACCAATAGATTTCGGTCATGGGATTTGCGACAAAGGGGTAGCCATCGGCTGCCCCTATTTTGCATGCGGATGGTAAAAGGACTGCATGTGGACGTTTCCCGGGTCAAGGCTGCCGTTTCCGGAACCGGGCAGGGTGGTTGCAATATGGATGCAGCCCTCGCCAAACTGATTGGCATCCCCGATCGTGATCGGGCCGTCCTGTGCAT
>CAMPHD010000480.1 GCA_946885765.1 uncultured Thalassospira sp. | reverse complement strand
GATTGCCAAGACGCTCGACCACGCCGGTCCCGAACAGGGTTGCCGGTCGTGTTTTCGCAATGGGCACAACATCTGCGCCCACAACGTCAAAATCCAGTGCGCCGGTCAGGCTGACGGCTTCTTCCAGTCGCGACGAAGCGTTGCGCCAGGATCCAGCCTGATCCGCACGTTTAAGTTCCGGATGGAAAACGAGGACCCGGGGGCTGTCATCTTCGCCGTTAGCCCCCGCAGTCAGAGATTCGTCAGCTATTTTCTTCGTCCGCAGGCTGGCTCGGATCAAACAGTTTAATCGGCGTCGTCGGCATTACCGTCGAAATCGCATGTTTGTAAACGAGCTGGGTGTGAGCATCGCGCCGCAGCAAAACAGAAAAATTGTCAAACCAGGTAATGATGCCCTGTAATTTGACTCCGTTGACCAGAAACACGGTAACCGGCGTTTTGTTTTTACGGCAATAATTCAGGAATACGTCCTGAACATTTTGTGATTTTTCCGCCATTGGTTAGACCTAGCCTTCTTTTATGAGCGTTTTTATCGTTTCGGGCGGTCAAGGAAAATGCAGAACCGATGACTTTTCTGTCTGTTACGGCCCCGGCCCCATTTTTATGACCTGATTGAACTATAAGACTTTCGCAAAGCTTTTTACAAGCCTTACAAGCGCTTCGCAATCGGGGAAATGCCAATCTGGGCTAAGAGTCGCGGAATTCGTGGCATCCCCGTGACCCGTAATTTCGTCTCCGATCAATATCGCCGCCGCACCGACATTCCGTGCACACTGAATATCGACCACACTATCACCAACAAACCACAGATTCTCATATTGCGCCGCAGCAGAGTCGCCCATGGCAAGATGCACCGGATCAGCCGCCGGTTTGTCTTTTTCAGCGTCTGTCGCCCCGACCACACCGCCAAAAAAATGCCCCCAATCAAGATGAGCAACTTCCGAGCGCAGGAAATTCCCGTTCTTGTTACTGACCACCCCCATATAGGCACCATTATCACGAAGCGCGCACAAAAGATCATGCGCCCCTGCGAGCGGCGTAAGCGTTTCCAGATGAATTGCCTTGAAATGGGCATAGAAACGATCTTTAGCTTCTTCCCAGCGATCTTCGCCAAACAGGGTCGGGAAACTGTCACGCAATGAACGTGCAACCCGCGTTTTTGTCTCGACCAAGTCCCACCTGTCTTTGCCAAAATCATCAAATGTCAGATTAAGAGCCGCCTGAATCGTTTCCCAGCTATCGACCAGCGTATTGTCCCAGTCAAAAATAACAGCTTTGGGTGGCAATGGCATTTTATCTGACATGAATATATCCGGAACGCGTGTAAATTTAGTTTGCAAGAAGAGCAATCTAAGTCATTGAATATCTAGAAATATTCCAACCGAACCGCAAACATCTTCTCGACCTTCTTGATTTGCTCAGAGCCTGCGAAAACCACAATCCGGTCATTAGCTTCGATCACCGTATTGGCGCGCGGCATCACGACCTCACCGTCGCGCAGGATCGCACCGAACACAACACCGGCCGGCATGGCAATATCCTTGATCGCCTTGCCTACAATTGGCGCGGTTTCAAGTGCTTCGGCTTCCAATACCTCGCCAAATCCTTCAGAAAGGCTGTGCACAGCACGAATTCGCCCACGGCGAACATGATGCAGAATGGTCGATACCGTCGTCATGCGCGGGCTGATGACAACGTCAATGCCAAGCTCGGAGACCAAGGAAGTATAGGTACTTTTGTTAATCAGGGTCAGTGCTCGAGGACAGCCATAACGCTTTGCCAGAAGTGATGACAGGATGTTGGTTTCATCATCATTAGTCAGCGCCACAACGGCTTCAGCGTTACCGACATTTGCTTCTTCGAGCAGTTCCGGGTCAAGCACATCCCCGCGCAGAACGACGCTTTTCTTTGGTAGTTTCTGGGCAACGAAACGGGCGCGTTCCGGATCAGCCTCAATCAGACGGGTGGTCACACCGGGGAAGTTCTGATTGATTTCCTCGGCCAGGAACAGTGCGATGTTGCCGCCCCCAAAAATAACGATCCGTCGTGCTTCCGGGTCTTCGTGACCAAAAGCCGACATGGCCCGATCTACCTGGTCACTGGAAACCGCCAGATAGACCAGATCGCCAGCCAACATCTGATCATCACCTTTGGGGTAAACCGGCTTGTCGTTACGGATCATACCGAGGATCGAAATATTCAAATCCGGGAAAAGCTGGTGCAACTGCCGAAGCGGTGTATTGATCACCGGGCAATCTTCGTTGCATCGCAAGCCAAGGATTTTGACCTTGTCATCCGCAAAGGGGATCATATCGAAAGCCCCAGGTGCGCGTAGACGGCGTGCGACTGCACGGGCAACTTCCATTTCCGGCGAAATCACAACGTCAATCGGCAGCTTCTCACGGCCGAACAGGCTGGCCCATTCCGGCTGTAGATAGGTCTGGCTTCGAATACGGGCGATTTTTGTCGGCACATTAAACAGCGAATGCGCAACCTGACAGGCCGTCATGTTGACTTCATCGGCAAAGGTCACCGCGATCAGCATATCGGCTTCGTCGGCACCGGCCTGCTGCAACACATCAG
>CAMPHD010000479.1 GCA_946885765.1 uncultured Thalassospira sp. | reverse complement strand
GCCTCGGCATAGCCAAGCGCGGATGGAACGCCGGAATCGGGGATCGGCACGACCACATCGGCATCAATACCGGATTCCAATGCCAGTTCGCGACCGATGTTTTTGCGCACGTCATAAACGCTTGTGCCTTCGACGATGCTGTCGGGGCGGGCGAAATAGACATGTTCGAAAATGCAGAAACGTGATTTCACCGGTTTGAACGGTTTGATCGATTTGAGGCCGTCATCGGTGATTTCAACGATCTCGCCCGGTTCGACGTCGCGAATGAATTCCGCGCCAACGATATCAAGGCCAACCGTTTCCGAAGACAGGATATAGCTGTCATTCAGCTTGCCCAGAACCAGCGGACGGACTCCCAGCGGGTCACGCACACCGATCAGTTTCTTCTGGGTCATGACCACAAGGCTGTATGCGCCTTCGACCTGACGGATGGCATCGATCAGGCGATCAACAATTTTTTCGTACAGGCTGGTTGCGATCAGGTGAATGAAGGTTTCGGTATCGGAGGTCGACTGGAAGATCGAACCGCGTTTGACTAGACGTTCACGCACGGCAAGCGCGTTGGTCAGATTACCGTTATGCGCAATTGCGAGACCGCCGAATTCGAAATCGGCAAATAGCGGCTGCACATTGCGAAGGCCTTTGCCCCCGGCAGTGGAATAGCGCACATGGCCGATTGCACGGTGGCCCTGCAGGCTTTTGATCACGTCTTCTGAACCGAAGATATCGCCGACCTGACCGGACGCCCGGTGTGCAGGGAAATCTTCGCCGTCATAGGAAACGATGCCGGCGGCTTCCTGTCCCCGATGCTGAAGCGCATGCAGGCCAAGGGCCGTCAGGGCCGCCGCATCGGGCGATCCGAAAACACCGAAAACACCGCATTCTTCACGCAGCTTGTCGTCGTCAAATGGATTGGTGGTCAGCATGAGTGGGTTCCGCTCTCTCGCCGGTGGCGCAGGATACCGCACCTATGCGAAATCCTATCGCCTCACTCGTTGGTGGTCGCCTGTATCAGACGATCCAAATCATCGCGCGAGGGCCTTGTATACCCGTTTAGGGGCGTGGGTCCAGCACCTTTTGGTTCAGGCCCCAGAAGTTGACGGTATGTCTGGTCGTTGATTTCTGCATCCCGTTGCGCACGGGCCATTTCTTCGGCGGTTGTGTCAAAGATTTCATCGGGCATAGCGCGCATCAGCAAAAAGGCACCTTCTTCCAGAACCGGGCGGGTACGGGCGTCACGGACCCAGTCTGGCTGCGAGGTTGCCGGCAACAGCCATGACAGGGCCAGAAAGCCGATACAGACGATAAGACCGCCACGCAGAAGCCCAAAGACAAAGCCAAGCGTGCTGTCGAGGCTATCAAGGCCGGAATTCTGAACGGCCCGGCCAATGCGACCGCTGATGAAGGAAAAGATCAGGAAGGTGATCAGAAACAGGCCAACCCCGGTTGCCAGATCGGCAATCAGTTCGGACGGGATCAGATCGCGGACATAGGGGCGCGCAATCGGATAACCGTAAAGCGCACAGACACCAGCCCCGACCCAGCCCATCATCGACAGGGTTTCATGGATAAAGCCCCGGAAAAATGCAAACAGACCCGAGATCAGGACAATGCCCACAATCACCAGATCGAATACGTCCCGTGCACCCAGATCGGGCAGGCTGGAGAAATCCATAATTCAGCAAATCCTGTTGGTCAGTCTGTCTGCAGTGCGCACACGAAACAGAAGGCAATGATTAATACATGCCTTCGCGCGGACGCACCTTGTCGCGAACATCGTCGCCGAAGAGATTTACCAAATCCTGAAGATGGCCGATTTCGCGCTGGTTCAGGCCCTTGATCGTGATTTTTTTCTTGCCGTTTGCGCCGGTGCGCGGCGAATAGGCATTGGCAAAGCCGAGTTTGGCGGCTTCTTTCAGGCGCGATTCGATTTGGCCGACAGGGCGGACTTCGCCGGAAAGGCCAACTTCGCCGACAATAACGGTTTCGGCGGGGACAGGTGCATCTGCGACGGCAGATATCAGGGCGGCCGCCACGGCAAGGTCGGCAGCAGGTTCGCCCACACGCATGCCACCAGCAACGTTCAGGTAAACGTCAAACTGGCTAAGTGGCAAACCACAGCGCGCATCAAGAACGGCAAGGATCATGTTCATGCGGGCCGAATCCCAGCCAACAACAGCGCGACGTGGTGTTGCCAGTGCCGATTGCGCGACAAGTGCCTGTATCTCGACCAGCATCGGGCGGGTGCCTTCAAGCCCGGCGAACACGGCGGTGCCCGATACAGGTGCCTCGCGGTCGGCAAGGAAAAGGGCGGACGGGTTCGGGACTTCGACGAGGCCCGCATCACCCATTTCAAAAACACCAATTTCATCGGTGGCACCGAAACGGTTTTTAACCGCGCGCAGAATACGGAACTGATGGCCGCGTTCGCCTTCAAAATAAAGGACCGTGTCGACCATGTGTTCCAGAACGCGGGGACCGGCAATCTGGCCTTCCTTGGTGACATGGCCGACAAGGATCACGGCAAATCCCTTGCGCTTGGCAAGGCGGATCAGTTCAAGAGCACAGGCACGGACCTGCGATACGG
>CAMPHD010000478.1 GCA_946885765.1 uncultured Thalassospira sp. | reverse complement strand
TCCAGAAACTGAAATTATTAAGGAACGGGAAGGCAACGTCACGTGCACCGATCTGAAGCGGCACGACAAAGTTCATAAGCCCCGTGACCAGCGGCATCGCCACGAAGAAGATCATGATCACGCCGTGGGCGGTAAATATCTGGTCGTAGTGATCGGGCGGCAGGTACCCTGCTACATCGCCAAAGGCAATCGCCTGCTGGGCACGCATCATGATCGCATCGGCAAAGCCGCGCAGAAGCATGATCAGGGCCAGAATGATATACATGATACCGATCTTTTTATGATCGATAGACGTGATCCACTCGTGCCAGAGATATCCCCAAAGCTTGAAATAGGTCAGCGCGCCGAGAACGACGATACCACCCAGAACCACCCCCGCGAATGTCACGGCCAGGATCGGCTCGTGGAACATCGGGAAGGAGTCGAGTGAAAGCCGGCCAAATATAAAATGCAAAAGGTCCGGATTTGAAAACATCGGATTACTCTTCTTTTCGATGCGGCAACGCACCGGCATGGCCGGTGCGCAAGCCGCGAAGGGCCGGTTGATATAAATCGACCGGCACTGCTTCAGAACCCTGTCGACACGCTGGCAGGAACGGGGCTGAACCGGTTGTCTTCCATACCGTTGTCAAACAGCGGGATCGAAGAAATTTCCTGGCTCAGGCCGCCTGACGGCGTCGTGCAAAGCGTTGCCACAAAGGATTTGGTTAACGGCAAAGGCTGGCTGCCACGTTCGCGCGGGGTATCGTATGTCAACGACATAACGTTATAGATACCCGCCAGACCGCCACCGCCATTTTCGTCGATATGCATCATTTCGTTCATGCACATTTTCGACTGATCGACGCACATATTCAGGATTGCCTGATACAGCTCCGGATCGACATCGCCGAAATAATGAACAGGTTCAGCAATGCTCGGCTTTTCAAGTTCGAGATATTCCGAACGGCCCAGCCCCCGGTTATCCGCTTTGACCTTCGCAACCCAGTCGTCAAAGCCTGCGTCGCTCAGCCCGTGGAACTTGAAGCGCATATGCGAGAAACCCTCGCCGCTATAGTTCGCGGAAAACCCGTCATAGACACCTTCTTCGTTGATCACGGCATGGAGCTTGGTTTCCATCCCGGCCATCGAATAAATCATCCCGGCCAGCGCCGGAACATAGAACGAGTTCATGATCCCCGAAGAGGTGATTTTGAACTGGATCGGGGTGTCAATCGGTGCGGCCAGCTCGTTGATGGTCGCAATTCCCTGCTCGGGATAGATGAACAGCCATTTCCAATCAAGGGAAACGACTTCTACCACCATCGGCTTGTGACCTTTTTCAAGCGGGCGTTCCGCATCGATACGATCCAGCGGGCGGTATGGGTCCAGGGTGTGAGTACTGACCCAGGTGATCGCACCCAGCGCGATAATGATCGCAAGCGGGGCAGACCAGATGACAATTTCCAGCTTGGTGGAATGGTGCCATTCAGGATCGTACTCGGCATCCTTGTTGGATTGACGGTATTTCCAGGCAAAGAACACAGTCAGCGCCATCACCGGAAGGATGATGATCAGCATCAGGATCGTGGAAACAACGATAAGGTCGGCTTGCTGTGACGCAATATCGCCAGACGGGTCCATCACGACCAGATTACATCCGGTCAGTACCGTGAACACAGAAGCAATTGCGACGCCGCGTGCAAGTTTTGAAAGCATGCGCTTGTACTTTGTCAGTCTCTGGAAGATGGCCTTACAGACAACCAATGCCTGCAAGCTGCACGAGTGTTTTGCAACACCAATGCACACAATACCCCAAGCGCATATAAGAAGACAGACTTCAAACATCCACATTAAGGGCATAAATTCGGCGAAATTTTTTTGGACCTGCCAGGTCGACAAGTCAGGGCGATAGCTATAGCTGCGCCGCAACAATGTCAAGCAAGCCGCCATACATGGGCCTATGTTTATGACAATTATCAAAAAGTTGTAAACCATGCGTTGTGCAACGCAACACAATAATTGACACTGACGTTTGCAATTCACATGTCTATAATTAGACTCGATCCAATCAAGATGGCCAATCAAGATGGATCCAATGAGAAGCAATGAAGTCAGATAATTAGGGAGACAGGCGTGACCCAATCCACTCATTCCTTAGCGACCTCCACCTCCTCGGGTCTGGAACGCGACGCACGCCAACACTCGGCTGGCACAGTCAACGATCCCGGTCAGATCGCGCTTGGCGTGATTATCGGCCGGTCATCGGAATTTTTCGATTTCTTCGTTTATTGCATCGCATCGGTGCTGGTGTTCCCCCAACTTCTGTTCCCCGGCGAAAGCGCAATCGTCGGAACCATCCATTCCTTCTTTATATTCTCGCTGGCTTTCATCGCGCGTCCGATCGGCTCACTCGTCTTCATGACGGTTGACCGCCGTTATGGCCGCGGCACAAAGCTTACGGTTGCCATGTTCCTGCTGGGCGGTTCGACCGCCGCAATGGCATTTTTGCCAAGCTTTGACAGCGCGGGCATGTTCGCGATCTATCTGCTGTGTGTGCTCCGCTTTGCACAAGGTCTGGCACTTGGCGGTGCATGGGATGGTCTTGCCTCCCTGCTTGCGCTGAACGCACCAGACA
>CAMPHD010000477.1 GCA_946885765.1 uncultured Thalassospira sp. | reverse complement strand
GGCGGCGACCCGGCACACCTGCGGGATGAGCTCGGCGATCTTCTGTTCCAGGTCTTCGTTCAGTTCGCGCAGCTCGGAAAGCGATATTTTTTCGCCGCCATCAATGACGACTGAATCACCGCCAGCCTGACCAATGATGACGGCGGCGACATTGGCACTTCTGGCGGCGTTCAGGACCTTGTCCGGATCGCGGGTGGCGATCACGTAGCGGCCCTGATCCTCGCCAAACAGCCATGCGACTTCGCTACCGGCTTCGGGCAGGTGCAGGTCGGCACCGATATTGCCGGCAAGGCACATCTCGGCAACCGCGACCAGAAGACCGCCATCGGCGATATCATGGCAGGTGCGGACCAGGCCAAGCTCGATCAGTTCGCGCACCAGCATACCGGCCAGTTTTTCTGCATTCAGATCGACCGGCGGCGGGGCGCCTTCTTCGCGGCCTTCAATTGTTTTGAGATACAGCGACTGGCCAAGTTCACCGGTCGCGGCACCAATCATGATCAGCGCACTGTCATCGCGTTTGATGCCGATGGTGGCATGATGACCCAGATCGGAAATCACCCCAACGCCACCAATCGCCGGGGTTGGCATGATGCCGACGCCATTGGTTTCGTTGTAAAGCGACACGTTACCCGAAACGACCGGGAAGTCGAGCGCGATGCAGGCTTCGGCAATGCCCTGGCATGCTCCAACGAACTGCCCCATGATACGCGGGCGTTCCGGGTTACCGAAGTTCATGTTATCCGTGATTGCAAGCGGCTTGGCACCGGTTGCAACCAGGTTGCGATAGGCTTCGGCAACGGCCTGTTTGCCGCCTTCGACCGGATCGGCCATGACATAGCGCGGGGTGCAGTCGGTGGTGGCTGCAATGCCCTTGTTCGTGCCCGAAACGCGCACGACACCGGCATCACCCCCCGGACGGACAATCGTGTTGCCCATGACCAGATGGTCATACTGCTCCCAGATCCAGCGACGCGACGCGAGGTCCGGGGACGCAATCAGGGTTTTCAGCGCATCGACATGGCTGATCTTGCCCGAAATACTGGCTGGATCGATACGATCTTGCTTCGGGGTCGGTTCCCACGGACGGTCGTATTCCGGCGATGCTTCGGCCAGCGGATCGATCGGAAGATCACCGGCAACCTCGCCATGCCATTTCAGAACCATGCGTTTGGTATCGGTCAGGATACCGATAACGGCAAAGTCGAGTTCCCATTTGTCAAAGATCGCCTTGGCGGCGTCTTCGCAACCGGGTTTCAGGACCATCAGCATGCGTTCCTGCGATTCTGACAGCATCAGTTCGTAGGGGGTCATGCCTTCTTCGCGCATCGGGACTTTATCGAGCCACAGTTCGACGCCAACGCCGCCCTTGGACGCCATTTCGACCGAGGACGAGGTCAGACCGGCCGCCCCCATATCCTGAATGGCGACGATCATGTCGGTTGCCATCAGTTCAAGGCAGGCTTCCAGCAGAAGCTTTTCAGTGAACGGATCGCCGACCTGAACGGTAGGACGTTTTTCATCGCTGTCATCATCAAACTCGGCCGAGGCCATGGTTGCGCCATGGATGCCGTCACGGCCGGTTTTCGAACCGACATAAACAACCGGGTTTCCGATACCGGCTGCTGCGGAATAGAAGATGTTGTCGGCATCGGCCAGACCCACGGTCATCGCATTGACCAGGATGTTGCCATTGTAAGATGCGTGGAAGTTTGTTTCCCCGCCGATGGTCGGGACCCCCATGCAGTTGCCGTAACCGCCGATGCCTTCGACGACACCGCTGAGCAGGTGGCGGGTTTTCGGATGGTCCGGTTCGCCAAAGCGCAGCGCATTGAGGTTTGCGACCGGGCGTGCGCCCATGGTGAAGACATCGCGCATGATGCCGCCAACACCGGTTGCTGCACCCTGATAGGGTTCGATAAAGGACGGGTGGTTGTGGCTTTCCATCTTGAATACGGCGGCCCGACCATCGCCAATGTCGATGACGCCGGCATTTTCACCCGGTCCCTGAATGACCCATTTGGCCTTAGTCGGGAGGGTTTTGAGCCATTTTTTCGATGATTTGTACGAGCAATGCTCCGACCACATCACCGAGAAAATACCAAGCTCGTTGATGTTGGGCTCGCGGCCCATGATTTCGAGGACGAGTTTGTACTCTTCCTCGTTAAGGCCGTGTTCCTTGACCAGTTCCGGCGTGATCGGGGTGTTGAAATCGTTAGCACTCACGATGCTGCCTCCACCAAGCTTTTGAACAGATTGCGCCCATCGGTGCCACCATGCAGCGGATCAATCGCGTTTTCGGGGTGCGGCATCATGCCAAGGACGTTGCCGGCCTCGTTGATGATGCCGGCAATATTGCGCTGTGAACCGTTCAGGTTGGTTGCCGGATCAACGACACCATTGGCATCGCAATAGCGCAGAACAACGCGACCTTCGCCTTCTAGGCGGTCAAGCGTTTCGCTATCGGCAAAGAAGTTGCCGTCATGGTGGGCCACTGGATAATCGACGACTTCGCCGGTTTTATACTGATTGGTAAAGCGTGTGTCGGTGTTTTCGATCTTCAGATGCGTGTTCTTGCAGATGAATTTCAGGCTGGCATTGCGCATCAGCGCACCGGGCAACAGGCCTG
>CAMPHD010000476.1 GCA_946885765.1 uncultured Thalassospira sp. | reverse complement strand
CATGATCCTCGCCAATGTCGGGATCGGTGACATAGACAAACCGGTCGTCAAAACCCGACACCACCACCCAATGCGGGATTTTATCGCCGTAAATGCGATACTGGCTGATCAGGACAAGCGCGATCTTGCCCTTGCTGGACCGTTCCTCGATCTCGGCAATACTGAACGGCCCCGTCGTGACAGGAACACCCAGACTTTTAGCCTGCCTCGCAAAATCATAATGCACAAGTTCGACAACTTCGCGGTTCTGCGGTTTGCGGACGGTATCGACAAACAGCGGGCCATCGCGACTTCTGAGAATTTCGACATCAAAACCACGCTTATGCGCGGCCAGACCAAGGCCAAGCGGGCCGCATCCGCCATGCCCCGACGTCATGAAAACCGTGGTTGCCTCGCGCCAAAGGCCGATTTCCTGATTGCGATCCATTTCAACATCGGGATCAAGCGCATTCATCGCCATCATCAATGCTGCCGGGCCACAGGTGAATGGCAGGGTTTGGTGATAAAAATGGATGGGCGACGGTCGGCGCAACGATTGTGGCACCAGAACCCGTTCCATGCGCAACGCATCGGAATGATCGGGATAGTAATCCGGATACAGGGCAAATTCGCGGTAACCCGCCGATTTGAAAAGACCAATCGCCGTTTCATTTTGCAGATTGACTTCAAGCCGCAGGATCGGCGCACCGAAATCAAGGCTGAGTTCCTCGGCCCGGGTCAAAAGCGCCCGGCCAATCGCCTGCCTGCGGTGATCGTGCGAAACGGCCATGGAATACAGACGCGCCATCGCAACATTGCGCCGGAAAATCACCAGCGCATAACCGACAATGACCTCATCTGAAACAGCAACACACAAGCGCGCGGTTTCGCTGCCGATAAAACGTTTGAACGCACGGCGCGACAGGCGGTCGATATCAAATGAAGCGGTTTCGATCACACACAGGGCATCGATATCCCCGTCTGTTGCGATACGAAGGTCAAGTTTGGTCAAAAGACACCCGAAATAACAAATACTGGCCCATGAATTGTATTTGGGCCGGTTTCACCCATTTCGCCATGAAACAGATGAAACCGGAAGTGCATTTTCGTCAGGTTAGCTGCGCGCGATAATCCGGGGAGCCAAAGGCGACATGTCGTAACCGGCACCTGCTGCCGCCTTGACGATATCTTCGACCGACATATTGCCCGCACTGGCAAGCGACCAAAGGATCGTGCAACGCGTGCCGGTACGGCAATAGGCAAAAACAGGCTTTTCTGCTTCGCTCAGAACCCTGGCAAATGCATCCGCATCGGCATCCGACACATTGCCGCTTGCAACCGGCAGAAACACAGTTGCAAGGCCAAGGCTTTTCGCCTTTGCCTCGACTTCGGCAAATGACGGCTGACCGGGGTCTTCGTTATCGGGTCGATTGCAGACAATGGTTTTGAAACCAGCCCCGGCGATGTCATTAACGGCATCAAGGGGCATCTGCGGCGAGACGGTCAGTTCATCATTCAGGCGTTTCATCTTGGCAGGTCCGTTTTCTCGGGTCACAAGGACCGCTTATGCGCTTAAAACGTATCAAGCGGGATATCAGGTTTACGGATGCCATTATATCCGCCAACTGGCAACTCCCTGATATCATAAAACCGACTATTGGGCGGATTTTGTATCAACACGGAAGTTCCGAATGCCCGGAATGCAGCAAAGCGGGTAAAACCGCACCTCGACAGTCAGCAACTTGCGAGCGGTCAAAGCGCATGTTACGTCGTTGCACGACTTGAAGAATGAAGGGCTCTCTATGACAAACTCTTCCGTATCCATTGCCGATTGGCCGATCTGGCACGATCAAAATCCGGGCGGTACTTTTTCCCAATGGCTAAAGGCGTGTGTTGCCGATGACTGGCACATGGTCACCCATCATCCCTTCACCGATGCCTGGGGCAAGGCCGCAGTTCCCGACCGCAATCTCAAAAACTATCTGATTCAGGATCACCGCTTTATTGATCGGTTTGTCGCCCTTCTGGCCGGTGCCGTATCACGCGCCCCAACGCTGCCGGACCGTATTCCGGCCTGCCAGTTTCTCGCCCTTCTGACCGGTCCGGAAAATACCTATTTCGAACGATCGCTTGATGCGCTTGGCGTCACCGAACAGGAACGCCGCGAAATGCCGGATTGGGACGTCACCGCGGACTTCAAGGACCTGATGCGCACCGCCATGGAAAGCAACGACTACGCAAGCATGCTGGCGGTTCTCGCTGTGGCCGAAGGCACCTATCTTGGCTGGGCGGACCGGGTTCACAATGAAATAGAAAGCCACCCTAAAGAATTCTGGTACGCCGAATGGCTTGATCTGCATATCGGGGACTATTTCGAAAGCGTCGTCGCCTTCCTCAATGATCAGCTCGATAAAACCGGACCAACACTGGATGACACGGCCCGCGCAAACTGTCTTTCATGTTTCCGCAAGGCAACCGAACTTGAAGTCCGGTTCTTTGACGCGGCATGGGGTTCACAAACGTGATCACCATCCGCCCGTATCGCGCAACCGATGCATCGGTGCTGACCGAAATTTATACCCGTTCTGTTATGGAACTGGGATCGCGTGCCTATAACCCCGATCAGGTCGGCATCTGGGCAACTCTTGCTCCGACCGCAG
>CAMPHD010000475.1 GCA_946885765.1 uncultured Thalassospira sp. | reverse complement strand
CGGCTGGGTTGCCTTTGCCCTGATTTTCACCGCCGCCGTGATCGAAAGCCATTCGCGCAGTGCCGTTATGACCCTTGCCATCGCAGTCGCGGGTTTCGCAATCCTTTATCGCCCGGTCCGTTTTCGGACCGGAATTTGGCGTGTTACCTATCCCGTCCTGATTATCATCAGCATGCTGGCGATCCTCATAATTGTTGCCGCGATGGTCCCCGACCTCCGCAACCGCTTTGCCGAACTGGTCCGGTTTGATCTGATCCAGCGCGACGATGCATGGCAAACCGCATTCATCGCGATATCCCATCGGCCGCTTACCGGTTTTGGCCCGGATGCTATCGCATTGGTGATGGATCATTTTGCCATCTCCAGCCTGAACCGAAATGCGACATGGTTCAGTAGCCATAACCTTTGGCTCGATGCCGTCCTTGTTTTCGGCATCCCCGCCACAATCCTGATTGTCGGGTTCATCCTGTACCGACTAAGCCAAGCGATCCGAAACACGGGAAACAGAGCCGACAAAACCCTGCTGATCATCCTCGCCATTCTGAGCGGCATCATGGCCAGTCTTGGCTGGGTTGCCTCTCTCCCGGCGCTCATTCTGCCGTTCCTGTCGGTTCTGTGCGGTCTTGAAGCAACGTCGAAAGCGCAAGCCGTCGAAGGGCCTCAATATCGGGGCGGTCGCCGGAAATCCGAGCCGCACGCTCAATATCCTCTGCAATCGCCAGCGGATTAACGTCCTTTTTCTGCGCCCGCGCAATCGCCCGAAGCGACAGCAAAACCGGATCGAATGGCGCATTAAAAAGCGCTGCTGTTACGTGTCCGTCCAAAACAATCCAGTCACCGGATCGAAACGCAGCACTTATCGCTTCCCCTTTCGCGGCACTGACAAAACCGTCACCATCGCGTAGCACGAATTCAACATCGGCATTCCGATCAAACGCCAGCATCTCGGCACCAAGACGCGCCAAACCAACCCCGACCAAAACGCCCCCCACGATGGACAGGATCACACGGCGATAAATCATATTCCCTCCGCCCGCGCGACATTCGTCCGGCCATAGGCCGGTCTGACCCGTGTTGCCCCCAGGACAATACCATCGGGTTTCAATCCGGCGGCGTGCAACTGGCTGATCGCATCGCGAATATCCCGGCGTTTGCTATATCCCCGTCGCAGGATCAATAGCCGCGCATCGGCAACGCCCATCAACAAAACTGCATCCGCGACGGATAAAACCGGCGGACTGTCGATCACGATCCGGTCATAGCTTTCGCGCAAATGGTCCAGCACATCCGCCAAGCCCGTCTGAAGCACCCCGGTAGCGAGGCTTCCCGGCACGGGTGCCCGCGCCCTGATATAGTCAAAGGATACGCCATCTTCGCCGTGATGAATGGCATCCCCCGCCATCGCATCCCCGGCCAGAACCGCAGTCAGATCCGCCGTTTTCAGCCCCGTCCCCCAACCGGTTGGATGACGCAGATCGCCATCCAGAAGAAGCGTTTTCATCCCCGCAGTCACAAAGCTTGTCGCAAGGTCGCACGCCAATCTGCTTTTCCCCTCGCCCGGCACGGCCGACCCGATGCAGGTAACGTGGGCCCTGCCAGTATTCCCCCTGGTTCTCGCAAGAATATTGATCAGCACCGCCAAATGCCCGACCGCTTCCTCCATCGAAACAGCGTTGGCACCCGGGGTGTCGATTTGCGGTATTCGGGCGAAAAGCGGGATGCCGAACTGATTCTCAAGATCGCAGTCATCATGGATCGCCTGATCGAAATAATGCCGAAGCATACCGGCAACAATGGCAGCAAAAAGTGCAACCAGAACCGCTGCCATCCATAAATCCCGCCTTGCCGGGAATTCTGCGGCTTCGGGTAGGGTCGCGGCCTGCATCACCGTCACATCAGCTTGAAAGGCAGCAAGGCCGATACGCAATTCCTGTTCCTGCGTGCTGAGCGTGTCGACCTCGCTGCGCGCCAATTCCACCGCACGCAAAAGGGCGGCTTGCCCCTGTGCCCTGTCATGACGTGCGGACAGTTTTGCCTGCCATGCATCACGCTGGTTCCTGATAACTTCGTACTGTTTTTGTGCCTGCTGCAAATCAAGTTCGATCTGACGCGCGGCAAGCATGACGACCTCGTCCAGATGCCTCCGCACGGTTTCAAGTTCACCTGTCGCAGCAATCATCGCCGGATGTTTCGGCCCGTATCGCTGATTGAGGGTAGCATGATGTCGCCGCACATCGTCATGTTGCGCGGCAAGCTTGCGCACCATTTCATGATTGGCAACCGACGGCAGCGCCAAAAGCGCATCAACCGATTGCGCGTTTGCGTTGGCGCTTGCCTTGGCCTCTGCCATCAGACGGGCACGTTCCAGATCACGCCGGGCCAGTTCAAGCCCTGCGTTCAGCTCGTATATCCGATCCAGCATCAACCGGCTTTCGTCGCCCTCGACAAACCCTGCCGCCTGCTGCCAGTCAGAAAGGACGGATTCTGCTGTTTCAAGCCGCAGATTGGCCGCCAGCAACTGATCCGATGTTTCCGAAAGCCTCGCACGCAACCCCTGTTTTCGCGCATTTTCACGCTGCCAGACATAACTGTCGAGAACTGCCGAAAGGATTTTCTGGCTGCGAAGCGGATCGGCATCGCTTGCAC
>CAMPHD010000474.1 GCA_946885765.1 uncultured Thalassospira sp. | reverse complement strand
CGACTTTGTGCTTAAAACTGCGCCGGATTTTGCCGCAAACGATTTTCTTCTGACCGAAAAGGCCTTCCTGCAACGCCACCCGGCTTTCAAGAAGTTCCTGTTCAGCCTGAAAAACCGGATCGAACTTGACGGTGTTGCCGAGGTCGTCGACCCGGAAATCAGTGCGGCCTTGATGGATGAAACCGCAACCAAAGTGCCCAAGCGCGAATTTCACATCAATACCGATGCCGAGGTCAAAAGCTTTGCCGATCTTGGCAAACGTTATTACGAGGAAAAGAACTCGTTCCTGCGCCGTGTCGGCAATTTGACCGATCCTGCACAACAGGCTGCTGCAGCAAGTCTGTTTGACTGATATGCTCGTTCGACGGGCCTGACATCATCGCGCGAATTTCGCTGCATCGGGCAATCCATTGCAAAGGGAGCAACCGATATGGCCCCAAAAACCGAAAAGAAACGCAACCGGACCTTCGCCATCATCGGGCTCGGAACAGTTGGTAGCACGGTTGCGACCGATCTGGCACGAAATGGCAACCACGTCCTGGGCATCGACATTAACGAAAAAACCGTTGCCGCCCTGTCGGATGTCCTGTCCGAGGCGATCATCGCCGATGGTCGTGATGAAGAAGCCCTGCGCGAGGCCGGGGTCGACAAATATGACGTTGCCCTGATCGCGATTGGCGAAGACCTTGAAGCCAATATCCTCTGCACCATGAATGTCAAAATGCTTGGCGTGAAAACCGTCTGGGTCAAGGCGATCAACAAAACCCATCATCGCATCCTGACCAAGCTGGAACCCGACCGGGTCATCCTGCCGGAACAGGAAATCGGCCAGCATATCGCCCAGAAACTGCATAACCCCGCCGTTCGCGATTATCTAAGCCTTGGCAACGGCATGCATGTCATCAATCTGCAGGTACCCGAATCCCTTGCCGGTAAAACCGTTGAAGCCCTTGATCTTGAGGCATCGCACGAACTTCGCTGCCTTGGAATCTTGCGCGGATCGGAATTTATCGGCGGTGAAACCGGGTCGGTCACCATGGAAGAAAATGATAAAATCCTGATCCTCGGCCGTCGCCAGAACCTGCGCGATTTCAGTGACGGCATCTGAGGCATGCAATTCTATTTTCCGAACCGCCCCGGGAAACCGATCAGGATTGCACCGCCGCTTTTGCTGGCGATCCTGTATCTCGTGCTGATCCTGATCGGCGCCGTGGTCCTTTACCTGCCCGTATCGCTAACCAAATCCATTACTTTTTCCGATGCACTATTTACCGCAACATCGGCGGTAACCGTCACGGGGCTTGCCGTGGTCGATACGGGATCAAATTTCACCCTGTTCGGGCAGGTCATCATCCTGATCCTGATCCAGCTCGGCGGGCTTGGCCTGATGACCTTTGCCGCCCTCGTGCTGTCCGTTCTTGGTCTGCCGATCGGGCTCCGTCATCACAGTTTCCTGCGCGAAGATTTGAACCAGACATCGCTGCATCAATTGGGCGGCCTGATCAAAACCATTCTGTTGGTCGTTCTGGCTTGTGAACTGATCGGTGCCGTCCTGCTGCTTTCGGTCTTTGTCCCCGATTTCGGCTGGGCGAAGGGGTTCTGGTTTTCGATATTCCATTCGGTTTCGGCATTCAACAATGCGGGCTTTGCCCTGATGCCGGACAGTCTCAGTCAATGGGCTGTCAATCCGGTCCTGAACCTGACAATCCCGGCCCTTCTTGTTATCGGCGGGATCGGATTTAGCGTGATATCCGATATTTTCATCCATCGCGGCTGGCGTCATCTGTCGCTACACAGCAAGCTGATGCTGAGCGGCACCCTTGTTCTGGCGATCTGGTCGGTATTGATGTTTGCCCTGCTGGAATGGAATAACCCGGCAACCCTTGGCGCATTTACAAACCCGCTGGACAAGCTGCAAATCAGCTGGTTTCAGGGGCTGACCACCCGTACTGCAGGGTTCAATACCGTCGACATCGGATCCATCCACGATACCACCGCGCTCATGTTCATTCTTCTGATGGTGATAGGGGCCGGCAGCACCTCGACCGCGGGCGGGATCAAGGTTACCACTTTCATCGTACTGGTTCTGGCAACCATCGCCTTCTTCAAACGTCACAGCCAGCTACATGCCTTCGGACGCAGCATCGGGCTTGAAGAAGTCATGAAGGTGCTGGCCCTGACCATGATTTCAATCTTCGTCGTCATGACCGGAATCTTCCTGATCACCCTTTCACATGACGGCGATTTTCTGAATCTGGTGTTTGAAGTCACATCCGCCTTTGGCACGGTCGGATTATCGCGCGGCACAACCGGGGAACTTGATACACTGGGGCGCATCGTCATTGAACTGACGATGTTTATCGGTCGTGTCGGGCCACTGACACTGGGATTCTTCCTTGCACGGCGTGTTCCGCCGCGCATTTCCTATCCGTCAAGTCAGGTGTATCTGGGCTGAATGTTCGAGAAGATATGAGGTGTCCAACCTAGTCGACAATGAACAGGGTTGCACCCGCCGCTGTCGATGAACGATGCGCTTCTGCGTTATCGGCCACCTGATAGCTCATGCCGGGCTTCAGGGTAAAAAACCGACCGTCCTCAAGTTCGGTGACAAGCTCACCCTCAAGACACAGCAGGATATGGCCCTTCC
>CAMPHD010000473.1 GCA_946885765.1 uncultured Thalassospira sp. | reverse complement strand
ACAGGGAGGCAAAGCCGGTTCGGATCAGATGACGCATGGGGAAAACCGTTCTGGAGGGTTTAGGGAAAGAGCAGCCAGTCCCGCTATATTTTATGAAACATAGCGGGATGTCAACCACCTGCACGGTCAGAATGAAACCAGTCGGGAAACATCAAAAAGAAAAGACCGGCAATGCCGGTCCTTGTCTTGAATTGTTGGAATGTTCGGTTCAGTTGCAGACTGACCGAAGCGGATCGTCGTCATTCATTGCAAACCATTCGTCAATTCCGGTCGGGAAACCGTTGGCGTCCAGTTCTGTTTGGGCGGTGATATATCCGCGCCTGTTCGCACCGCACTCCACCAGATGGGTAAGGGCGAGCGTTTCGGCACCCTTTTTAAGCAGCAGGGTGGTGACCCGTTTCTGATCGGGGTTGTCCGGATTAACGACAATCTTTTCACGGTCAATGGCGGTAAAGCGGTTAACCGGTGCCGAAATCAGCGTCCAGGGTGCAAACGGATTTTCATCGGCAAAGGTCTGCACGATGCTGATCTGTCCCGGCAGGCGGGACGAATAGCGATCAAACCAGCTATATTCGTCCCAGATCATATAGACAAACATGCCAATTGCCGCGACAAATGGAATGACATATTTCGGTGCCTTTCGCCCCCACAGGCGAAACAGCAGCATGACGACACCGGCACAGGCAAAACCGACCACAACGGTCGTCAGAATAAACACATACATCCGGCGCGAAGTCCCCTGATTTATTGTTATGACTTGATCAGTCTGGCGGGTGTTCCCGTTTCCCCTGATAACGGATTAGCGCAGCACGCGGCGAAGCTCAAGTTCACCTTTCGGATCACGCTTGGCAATCTGTGCCAGAAACAGACCTGATGCGGCAATTGCGTCCGACAGGGCATTGTGAACCCGATAGGGCGGCAGGTTATGGGTATGACGGAGCGTTTCGAGTTTTAGCGCGCCCGATTTCATCGGTTGCCCTTGTCGATGCAAATCACGAAGCGCCAACACCAGCGTGTCGACGGTCGGCATTTGCAAAGGTGTGCCAAAGTAACGTTTGCAGGCATGCCCAAGGAAGCCGAGTTCAATGGGGGCATGATGCGCCACCAGGACCCGACCAGCCAGAACAGGCAGGATATGGGCGAGCGCAATTTCGATATCGGGCGCCTGTTCGACATCGGTATCGAAAATGTGATGCACGATGACCGAACTTTCACTGAGTTCCTTTTTCGGACGCACCAGAAGATGCTGGCAGCTTGAAAAGTCGACTTCAAGCTGGCGAATGATTACCAAACCGATGGAAACGATTTCATCCTGTTTTGGATCAAGGCCGGTGGTTTCGAGATCGAGAGCAACAAATTCGACATCCCGGATTGGCGTATCGGGATCGGCGGCCGGGATATCATAATAGGCACGAAGCGGCCCGGTTGCCCGGCGCTGCACCATCTGGCGGTAAAAGTCGCTGTCGATGATTTTCTGACGCAGGCCCATTGTTATGTCCCGCTTTTGCCAAAGGCGTTTTCAAGGGCGATCTGCAAGTTCTTGATCACCGAAAACGCGTCTTTCAGGTGGGTGCGTTCAAATGCCGACAGGCTTTCGGGATGCAGGAAGTTATCGGGGCGCTCGCCGTTGCGGATCTGTCGGACCTGATGTTTCAGGCGCGTGATGCTGATGAATTCGAACGCATCCAGAAGATCGGATGCCCCCTGCTTGCTGATCGACGGAAAGGCCATGGCTGCCTCAAGCCGTTCATAGGTATTGACCGCATCGACACCATTGGCCAACGCGTGAATACGTGCAAGGTCAACAATCGGTACTACGCCGTTATGTTTCATATCCAGCGTGCGGTCATGTTCACCACCGCGAATCATCACGAAATTCTTGAAGAAGCCAAGCGGCACGTGATGGGTCAAAGCATTACCAACCATATAAGCCAGAAAAATGCGGTTGCCCTTTGCCTTGGTGACAATCATCCGATGCAGGTCTTCAAAGATCGACCGCGTACCATGGATCACCCGCAGGTCAAACCAGACGGAACACAGCATCAGGGCCTTTGGCTCCGGCTGTTCGATCCATTTGTTGAAATATTGCTGCCAGACACGGACAGGCTGCCGCCATTCTGCTGTTTTCGCCATCATTTCGCCGGGGCAATAGACATAGCCGACGGTATCAAGGCCATCGCAAACATAATCGGCCAATGATTTGAAATAGTCCCCGTGTTGATCGGGATCATAGGCGTCATCAAGGATCAGGCAATTGTCCTGATCCGACAGGGCGGTCTGTTCCTGGCGCCCCTGTGATCCACCCGCCATCCAGACATAGGGGACAGGCGGCGGGCCAAATTTTTCCTCGGCCAGTTGCAGCAGGCGCGATGTTGCCGCATCCGAAAGCGTGGTGACGATATGCCCCGCATTGCGCGATGTTGCACCGGCCTCGATCAGGTTGCTGAGCAGTTCGGGGATTTGCGCAATGACCTTTGCCATGTCTGCCGGTCGGGTCATTTTGCGGATGCGTCCGACCATGTGGACGGCGGAAAGCGATTGGCGTGCGAGCAGATTGTTGGTGGTGATCATCCCGATTGCCTTGCCATCCTTCATCACCGGAAGGTGACGGACATTGTGGCGCGTCATGGTCAGAAGCGCGTCAAAGGC
>CAMPHD010000472.1 GCA_946885765.1 uncultured Thalassospira sp. | reverse complement strand
CAAAATAAAATTAAATAATTTTAAATATATATTTTTATCTATAAAATATGAGATTTGCGCATAAACAGGCGTCCAGCATTGCCAGAACGCATGCAGGGTCAAGTTTTGGTCGTGGGTTTTGGGTTCGGCAGACGGTTCGGGAAGGATTCAGGAGCTGGTTTGCGGGCGGGTTTTGGCACCCGGCTTGGTACCAATCCATTTGACGTGGCGCGCAAGGGTGGCGGCGGCGACGTCAAATTGCCGTTCGCGCAGCGCTTTGAGGATGGCGCGGTGATCCTGATCGGTGGGGGCTTCCCATTCCATGCGGAAGCCGGAAAACAGGAAACGGGCACTTGCGGCATGTAGATCATCAATGGTCGCCAGCAGGCGGGGCATGCCGCACGGGGCTAGGATCAGACGGTGGAAGGCACGATTGGCTTCTTCCCATGCCCGGACATCGGGGGCATTTTCACCTGCGCGGTTAATTGCCTCTGCCTCGTCGAGAATGGCGCTGGTCAGGTGCGGGGCGGCATGGCGAAGGGCGAGGACTTCGAGGGATGCGCGCATTTCGGCAACTTCACGAACTTCGGCGATATCAAAGCTTGCGACGCGCACGCCGCGGCGCGGTTCGCTTACGACCAGCCCCTGTGCTTCGAGGCGGCGGAAGGCTTCGCGCACCGGTACGTGGCTTGCGCCGAATTCCTCGGCAAAATGGTCCTGCCGCAATTTCGTGCCCGGCGCGATATGCCCGGCGATGATGCGGTCGGCCAGTTCGCGGGTGATCCTGCCGGTAACGGTATTGTCGATATTACTTTTCATGATTTTATAGATAATTTGCGCGCCCGCACTTGTCGAGCGCGCATATCGGTATTCGGTAAATTAATCGCGCGAGATCAGAAGGGTTGCCTAGCAATTCGGCGCGCAATGTTCGTCGGGCATATCGGCGAATGCTTCGCGCAGGGCCTGTGACCAAGCGTCTGACAATGCCTTGAACCCGGCATCTTCGGCATCAATCCGGCGATGTTCGGAGAAATGGCACGATCCTTCGGGCAGGACGGCAAGATCAAGCGGCATGCCGACCGACAGATTGGATCGCAATGTTGAATCCATCGACAGCAGGGCGGCCTTGACACCATCGGCAATCGGCGTTTCCGGGGTGATTACGCGATCAAGGATCGGTTTGCCGTATTTATGTTCGCCGATCTGAAGGTAGGGCGTGTCTTCGGTGGCTTCGATAAAATTGCCCGCCGCATAGATTAGAAACAGGCGCTGCGCCCCGCCCTTGCGCTGCCCGCCGACCATGATCGAGGCGGAGCTGCTTTCCTTGCGCTGTTCGAGCGTATCCTGATATTTGTGCTGCACTTTCTGCATCGCCTCGCCCATCAGTTCGGCAACGCGGAACATGCTGGGTGCGCTCAGGATACAGTCGCCGGGTTCGGTTTCCGGGTTGTCGATGGCTTCCTGCAGGGTGCTCATAACGGCCTGAGTGATGGCAAGGTTGCCGGCAGTCAACGCCACGATGGCGCGTTCACCCGGGACTTCCCAAGTGAACATCTTGCGATAACGCGAAATGTTATCAAGCCCGGCATTGGTTCGGGTGTCGGAGAGGAACACCATCCCCTCATCGAGCATCAAGCCCACGCAGTAGGTCATCTTCTATTCTCGGATCCGGCTATTGCTGTGATTGCGCAACGATGACTGTTACATCCAAATCCTCGTTTGCACCACCAGTATGTACACCCCGTATGGGGGTGGCACCCTGCGCATCAAGTCCAGACCCCAGGCGGATATAATAATCGGTCGGGCAGCAGCGGTTTGCCGGATCAAAACCGACCCAGCCCAGTTCGGGAAGATAAAGTTCCGCCCATGCGTGAGATGCTTCGTGGGATTTGCCATCCTGATCGGCAAACAGATAGCCCGATACATAGCGCGCGGGAATGCCAAGATGGCGGGCGGCCGAAATCATGACATGGGCATGGTCCTGACAGACGCCCTGACCATCGGCCAGGGCGTCGGCGGCGGTGGTGTGGACATGGGTGCTGCCCGGCACATAGGCGACGGCATCGGAAACGGCGGCCGAAATCGCATGCGCCCGGTCGAGCAGGTTATCCGCACCGGTTTTCTTTTCGACCTTGGCCGCGAGTTTGCGGATCGCGGCACTGGATTTGGTGACCGGTGTTGAACGCAGGAACACCGCAGGAAAGGCACGTTCCTTATGCCCGCGAAGCACGCCGGTGGTATCGGTGGTTTCGACTTCGCCCGACACAACGACATCAACAGAATCGACCGGGCCGGTTGCCGTCAGCGTGCTGATGGTGTCGCCATTGCCATCGATAAATTCGGAATTGATGACGCATCCCTCAGCCTTGATCGACCAGCGGATGATTTTCTGCCCGTCAAACAGTGAGGGTGTCAGTTTCAGGCTTTGCACGACATAACGTGCCGACGGGGCAAAACGATAATGGGTGCGGTGTTCAACAGTCAGGCGCATCTTACTGGCCCCCGAAATAATAGGTTTCGGCAATCGCCGATGACAGGGTCTGATTTCGTTTGAGGAAATCGGACAGGAATTCATGCAGGCCCTGACTGAAAATTTCTTCCATCCGGGTTTGGGTCAGCAGGGAATATGTTTCCACTGCCAGGCTGTGCACCGGGCTTCGTTGTCCGTAAT
>CAMPHD010000471.1 GCA_946885765.1 uncultured Thalassospira sp. | reverse complement strand
CCGATACATTGTGCCGCTGGGGTGGTGATGAATTCGTTCTGCTGCTGCCGGGCCTTGGCCGTCAGGATGCCATGACCAAAGCCCGAGAAATTTCCGATGCCATTCGTGAACATCCGATACATTTCGGGCGGGATAATATTCTGGTCACAGTCAGTGCCGGAATTACCGAATATCGCGATGGCGAGGAATTTGAAACGCTGATCACGCGTGTCGATAACGCGCTTTATACTGCCAAGAATGCCGGTCGCGACCATATCTCGGTCGCCTGACCCGCTTCGTGATCCAGATACAAAAACGGCCCCGAATTCGGGGCCGTTTTTTGATATCAAGCTTACCGTTTAGTCGGCAATATAGGCTTCGGCAATCTGGACAGCGTTCAGTGCCGCACCTTTAAGCAACTGGTCTCCGGCCACAAACAGTTCCAGACCATGATCGCCAAAGATCAGGTTGGAACGGATACGACCGACTTCGACGTCGTATTGCTTCGTTGCATTGATCGGCATCGGATAGACATTGTTCGCCGGATCATCGACCAGCTTGACACCCTTGGCATTGGCCAGCGCTTCACGCGCGGCCGCCGGGGTCACAACCTTTTCGGTTTCAATAACGATTGCTTCGGAATGAGTCCGCTCGGTCGGGATGCGAACAGCGGTGCAAGACACCGGCAGGTTAGGTGCATCAAAGATTTTGCGGGTTTCCCAAGTGACTTTCATCTCCTCGCGGGTATAGCCGTTTTCCTGGAAGCTATCGATATGCGGGATAACGTTGAAGGCCAGCGGATGAGCAAAAACCTCGGCAGGGACCGGCTTGCCTTCAAGACCTGCGGCAAGACCTTCGCGCAACTCGTTCATACCCGGCTGTCCGGCACCCGATGCGGCCTGATAGGTCGAAACGATAACTTTCTTCAGGCCAAACGCCTTGTGCAGCGGCCACAGGGCCACAGCGGCAATCGCGGTGGTGCAGTTCGGATTTGCAATAAGCTTGGCGGTCTTGGCAAGATCACCATTGATTTCCGGGACGATCAACGGCACGTCGTCATTCAGACGGAACGCCGAAGAGTTATCGATCACCAGCGCGCCCTCGGCAATCTGCGGGGCGAATTCCTTGGCAAAATCACCGGAAACAGCAAGGAAGACAATGTCGCACTGCTTGGCTTCTTCAACCGAAAACAGGGCGATGGTCTTAGTGCCGTACTTGGTCTCCACGGTCTTGCCTGCCGAACGCTCGGACGCGAACAGGGTGAGTTCACCCACAGGGAAGTTGCGATCAAACATAACGTTGATCAGCTCGACGCCAACCGCACCGGTTGCGCCGATCACACCGACATGGAGATTTTCGGCACTCATAATAATTGTCTAACCTCGTATAAAAATTACTGTCTTGTTCGACTCACGCGATTGCTCACGGGCCGCGCATTATAGGGATTTCTTTTGCGTTGGCAAATGCACCTTGCTGCATCGCACGCATGCATGGCGATCTTGGAACCCAAACGTTGTCATAAACGACTTGTTCCATGCTTTTTTCGGCAGGTTTCGCGAAACCTGCCGATCAGTTTAGGCAAAATCAGGGCATTGTCGCCAACGGCTGCCACCCCCGTCAATTTACCATTCAATCGCGCCAGAACGCTGGCAACAGAAGCACCAGAAGCGTCTCAAACTCCAACCGGCCCAGCACCATCGCAACATCAAGAATCCATTTCGCGGCATCGGGCAGCGACTGGAAATTCCCCGCAGGCCCGATAATCGGGCCAAGACCCGGGCCCACATTGGCAAGTGCCGTTGCCGCGGCACTCATCGAGGTCACCAGATCAAGACCGGTCAACGCCAGTGCAACACTGATCGCGATGTAGCTAATCGTCAGCAGGAAGACATAGACCGTTACCGCATTATAGATGTCAGACGTGATTTCATGCTTGTCGATCCGGCTTACAATCACTGCCGACGGTCTGCGAAGCCGCATGAAATGTGCCTTAAGTCCGGTAAAAACCACATAAAGCCGGAACATCTTGAACCCGCCGGCGGTCGAGCCGGAACATCCGCCGATAAAGGTCGCAAAGAAGAACAGCATGATCGCAGCCGGCCCCCATTGCAGATAGTCGCCCGACGCGTAACCCGTCGTGGTAATCACCGAAACAAGGTTGAACGCTGCCATGGTCAACGATCTGAAAAATCCGTCATCGGAAATATGCATCAGACGCAGGGTCAAAAGCCCGGTGAAAACCGCAATGATCAGCAGGAAAAGCCGAATTTGCTGATTATTCGTTACCGCGCGAATATCACGTTTGCGCACCAGCACGGCATAAGCCGTAAACGGCAAAGCACCTGCGAACATGAAAATGATACCAACCCAGTGCAGCGCCAGACTAGAATCGAATTTGGCAAATGACAGATCGGACGTTGAATATCCACCGGTCGCCAGGGTCGACATGCCATGATTGATCGCATCAAACCAGGTCATGCCGAAAAACCGGTACAGAACCATGCAGATGACGCTAAGGCCGACATAAATCACCACGATCTGCAGGCACATATCGCGAATGCGGGGGCTCAGCTTTTCGGAACGATCCGAACTTTCCATCTGGAAAAGCTGCATTCCGCCAACCCGCATCATCGGCAACAATGCAAGTGCTGTCACAATGATCCCGATCCCGC
>CAMPHD010000470.1 GCA_946885765.1 uncultured Thalassospira sp. | reverse complement strand
CAGCCCACCCGGACGATCTGATTATCTTCCATCACAAT
Source organism: uncultured Thalassospira sp. (assembly GCA_946885765.1). The sequence goes on along the minus strand of CAMPHD010000470.1, from coordinate 2,620 downwards.
GGCTATCCTGCGGACGAGACTGCTGCTGCCAGCCAGTAATGGCCAATTAGTAAAGAGCAGGGCGGCCACGTTTAGAATCCGGTCGGGATTTTTCGGGCGGGGCAGGTGTATGCAAATGTATCTGGCACGGCTTTTGGCTGTGATTGTTCTTTTATTTCCTCAGAAAATCATTTCTGCAAGAATTTACGGTTCGGCTTACGGCGTTGTTTCAACTGCCTTTTGGTTGAATATTACCTTTTGGTAGCTTGCGATAGAGTGGATGCAACCCCGCGTATCTTCTGGCGGGTGCGAAATAAACGTGTCGGATCTGTGATATTCTTTTCAGGAAAGCATAGCATTTGTGACCTGTTGGAACGAACGGGAATGAAGCCGCTTCCTCAAGTCACTGGAAATGCTTGTGTTATGTATATATGCAAAAAATCACAAATTAACCATTATTAGGTTTATTTGTGATTGTGCGTTGCAAAACAACAGTTTAAGGGTGGTTAGATTGCTTGCCTCAGCACGTGGTTTTAGGTAGTCATTTCGGTGGTCCAGTACCGAATTAAGCACTCATACATGATGCTTAAGCGATAGCCATCCACCGGGAGGAAACATGGCGACCACACCGAAACGCAAACGCGGCACGACGCGCGCCGATAATCAGGCGAGCAGTGACGATCTCCTCAAATATTACCGTGAAATGCTGCTGATCCGTCGCTTTGAAGAAAAAGCCGGTCAGTTGTATGGCATGGGTCTTATTGGTGGCTTCTGCCATCTTTATATCGGGCAGGAAGCTGTCGTTGTTGGCATGCAGGCTGCTGTTACCGGCGATGATGGTGTGATTACCAGTTACCGCGACCACGGCCACATGCTGGCATGTGGCATGGACCCTGCGGGTGTCATGGCAGAGCTGACCGGTCGTGAAGGCGGTTATTCGCACGGCAAGGGCGGCTCGATGCACATGTTCTCCAAGGAAAAGAATTTCTATGGCGGACACGGCATTGTGGGCGGGCAGGTTCCGCTCGGCACCGGTATTGCCTTCAATTACAAATATCGCGGTCAGGACCGTGTTTGCCTGACCTATCTTGGTGACGGTGCAGTCAACCAGGGGCAGGTATATGAATCCTTCAACATGGCAGCCCTCTGGAAGCTTCCGGTGATCTATTGCATCGAGAACAACCAGTACGCCATGGGGACCTCGGCGCAGCGCCATTCGGCCAGCCCTGACCTTTATCAGCGTGGTTCTGCCTATGGCATTCCCGGTGAACAGGTCGATGGTATGGATGTTCTTGCGGTCAAGGAAGCTGGTGAACGTGCCGTTGCACATTGCCGCGAAGGCAAAGGGCCCTATATCCTTGAGCTTAAGACCTATCGCTATCGCGGGCATTCCATGTCCGATCCGGCGAAATATCGTACCAAGGACGAGCTCGATAAAATGCGTAAAGAGCACGACCCGATCGATATGGTCAAAAAGCTGCTGATCGATGGCAATATCATCGACGAGGCTGGCTTGAAAGACATCGACAAGGATGTGAAAGCGGAAGTCGCCAAGGCGGCTGAATTCGCGCAAAACAGCCCGGAGCCGGATGTTTCCGAACTGTTCACAGATATTCTGATCGACGCGTGATCGCGACACCCGCGAACCGCTTTTGACCGATATTTCCCGGGAGAGAGGGAACAATGCCGATTGAAGTTTTGATGCCGGCCCTGTCGCCGACCATGACAGAAGGCACTCTTGCCAAATGGACCGTCAAGGAGGGTGACACTGTTGCCTCCGGCGACGTGATCGCAGAAATTGAAACCGACAAGGCCACGATGGAAGTCGAGGCCGTTGACGAAGGAACCATCGGCAAGATCGTTATTGCCGAAGGAACCGAAAACGTCGCGGTGAATGCAGTTATCGCCTACATCCTCGAAGAAGACGAGGATGCTTCGGCCCTTGATAATGTTTCGGCATCTTCTGCACCGAAAGCCGAAGCCACACCGGCCGAAGCCAAGGAAGAAGAAAAGGCCCCGGCCAGCAGTGCCAATGCGGCACCGGTTGCTGCGAGCGGTGCGATTGAACGGGCCGAACAGGACCCGCGGGCCATGAGCGTCATGAACGCGACCAAGGACGAGAAAAGCTATACCTCGTTCAAGACGCAGACCGTTCGTGAAGCCCTGCGCGATGCCATGGCCGAAGAAATGCGTGCTGACGAAAACGTCTATGTCATGGGCGAGGAAGTCGCGCAGTATCAGGGGGCTTATAAAGTCACCCAGGGCTTGCTTGATGAATTCGGTGACAAGCGCGTTGTCGATACCCCGATCACCGAGCACGGCTTTACCGGCCTTGCAACCGGTTCGGCCTTCATGGGGCTTAAGCCGGTTCTTGAGTTCATGACCTTTAACTTCGCCATGCAGGCGATAGACCAGATCATCAACTCTGCTGCGAAGACCCTGTATATGTCCGGTGGCCAGCTTGGTTGCCCGATCGTCTTCCGTGGCCCGAATGGTGCCGCGTCGCGCGTGGGGGCACAGCATTCGCAGTGCTATGCATCCTGGTATGCACATTGCCCGGGGCTTAAGGTTGTCGCACCTTGGTCTGCTGCCGATGCCAAGGGTCTGCTCAAGAGCGCGATCCGTGATCCGAACCCGGTGA
>CAMPHD010000469.1 GCA_946885765.1 uncultured Thalassospira sp. | reverse complement strand
GTTGCGGCCTATTACAACCGCCTGATCGCCGAAGGGTTTGAAAATATCGTGGTTCTGGGGGATCTGAACGATACACCAGACAGTGCCGAGCTTGACCCGTTGCTGAACGGCACCGCTCTTCGCGATGTTTCGACCCACCCTGAATTTACCGAGTTCGAATTCAATGCCGGGAATGGCGACCGGGGAACCGGGACGCATGGCCTTGGCAATGATGACGACAAGATCGATTATCTGCTGCTTTCACCTGCCCTGTTTGACCGGATGACCAAGGGCGGGATTTACCGCAAGGGCATCTGGCCGGGATCACGCCCGGCGCGCTGGACGACATACCCGGACTTCACTAAAAAACATCAGGCAGCATCGGACCATCACCTGATCTGGGCGGATATCGATATCTGAGCGGCGAGAAGACTATACCCGATCATTCTGTGATCACCCGGCCATCACCCGTGGCGGATTTTAAAGATCAGGATGGTCGAGGCCAGAACAAGGGTAAACCCGTTGGCAATGATCACCGGCCAGTCGCCGCGAATCAGGCCATAAACCAGCCAAAGCGCGATCCCGGTACACAGGATCAGAAACATCACAAGCGAGATATCAGCCGTCGAACGCGTGCGCCAGGTACGTATGACCTGCGGCAGGAAGGCAATCGTGGTCAGCGATCCGGCAAGAAGGCCAAGGACGGTTTCAAAAGACATGATCATGGAAGGCCTCCGTCAGATCGCCCGCCCCGATGACAGGGCATCAGATCGGAACAAAACGCTCGATTGAATGCATTCAACACATAACACAACCAACTTCAAGCGGGAAATATACCGTACCGTCGTGATGCGCCGGAAGCCTTGATAACCTTGGGGAAAGCCGGAATTTAAAGCCAGAAACACAAAACCCCGCTCGGAAACCGGCGGGGAGGAAATGGTGGGCCTAACAAGACTCGAACTTGTGACCTCTCGCATGTCAAGCGAACGCTCTAACCAACTGAGCTATAGGCCCCTGTATTTGGGGAAAGATGGTGGGCCTAACAAGACTCGAACTTGTGACCTCTCGCATGTCAAGCGAACGCTCTAACCAACTGAGCTATAGGCCCTCTTACCCATCTTTCATCTGACCGGCCTTCAAAGCGGAAGGCTTGGCCAGCACCGTTTGTAACGGCGAGGCGGTATTTAGCCCAAGGCAGAAAAAGGTGCAACCCCTCAATTGGTTTTTTGACAAAAAATCTTCATCTATGGGGGACGGGATGGATCGCTGTTGCTATGATCATCATCCAGTTTAGGGAAGACATAACAAACGACAATGAACCAGTTGCCCTCGGATCTTACCGGCAGTGGACCGGCAACCGTTATCCTGCCATCCCGGCAAACCCTGCCGGTGGTATTTGCATCGCCCCATTCCGGGCGCCATTATCCGCAGGAATTGATCGAGGGTGCGCGCATTGATGCGTTTGCGCTGCGCGCCTCCGAGGATGCGTTTGTCGATCAGATTTTTGCCAGCGCGCCCAAGCTTGGCGCACCGATGCTGTGCGCGACATTTCCGCGTGCCTTTGTCGATGTCAATCGCGGGGCGCTGGAACTTGACCCGCGCATGTTTGATGGCCCCCTGCCCTCGGACGCCGATATTCATTCGATGCGTGCCCTCTCGGGGCTGGGATCGATCCCGCGTGTCGTCAGCGGCGGGATCGAGATTTACAAGGCCCGCCTGCCGGTCGCCGAAGCAATGCATCGGATCGATACCTATTACCATCCCTATCACAGCGCCCTTCGGAAACTGATCGATGCGACGCGCGACCAGTTTGGTTACTGCATCCTGATCGATTGCCATTCAATGCCGGGCGATTCTGTCGATAGCGGCAAAAACCGCGTTGATCTGGTTCTGGGTGATTGCTATGGAAGTTCCTGCCATCCGTCTTTGACGCGCTTTGTCGAAGATCGTGTCCGCGATATGGGCTTTACCCCGTCGCACAATGATCCATATGCAGGCGGCTTCTGCACACGCCATTACGGGCAACCGGAAAACCACGTGCACAGCCTGCAGATCGAGCTTTCACGCTCGCTTTATATGGAAGAAGACACGATCACGCCCCATCGCGGATTTGACACCCTGCGCGAACAGATGACGCATCTGATCTCGTGCTTCCACGATCTTGACGGGAATCCTTTCTGATGACCAGCCACCCCGTTTCTCCTGTGCCATCCGGCAAACCGGTGCCAAATGGCGATGCCTCACTCAGCGACCTTGTGATCCGCGATGCCGAGCCCGAGGATTTCGGCCGCATCACCGAAATTTATGGCCACCACGTCCTGCATGGCCTGGCCTCGTTCGAGGAACGTGCGCCTGAAATCGCCGAACTGACATCACGCTGGCAGCATGTTCGCGAACGCGGCCTGCCCTATCTGGTTGCGGAAATTGATGGCCGGGTCGAAGGCTTTGCCTATGCCGGGGCCTATCGCCCGCGTCCGGCTTATCGTTTTACGGTCGAAGACACGATCTATATCGCGCCCGATGTCGTCGGCAAAGGTGCCGGTCGCGCGCTTCTGTCCGAGTTGATCAAACGCTGCACCGCCCTTGGTTATCGCCAGATGGTCGCCATAATCGGCGACAGCGCCAATGTGGCCTCCATCGGGCTGCACGCGCGCCTGGGCTTCCGGGTGGCAGGCACATTGCAATCG
>CAMPHD010000468.1 GCA_946885765.1 uncultured Thalassospira sp. | reverse complement strand
GGCTACGTCTTGTCCGTCCTTCATTAGCTGGAAATACCAGCCGCCATCGGATGTATCGCCGTAAAGGACGGCACCCTTGATCCTGCCGTTTTCCAGAACAATGCGTTTGTAAACGCCGCGTCCGGCATCGCGGAAGACGATTTCTTCGGTTTCGCCGCCGCCGGAAAAATCACCGGCGGAAAAAACATCGACCCCGGTGACTTTAAGCTTGGTCGAGGTGACCGAACCGGCATAGCCATCGGTTGCGATTTCGGCAAGATGATCGGCACAGGATTTTGCCATTTCAAACAGCGGCGCAACAAGGCCATAGCACTGGCCGCGATGCTGCACGCATTCGCCAACGGCAAAGATATCCGGATCACTGGTGGTCATGACATCGTCAACGACAATGCCACGTTCGACGGTCAGTCCCGCGTTTGCGGCAAGGCGTCCGTTGGGGCGGATGCCGACAGCCATGACCACCAGATCAGCCGGGATCATGCGCCCGTCTTTAAGCCGGACGCCAGTTACGCAATCGGTGCCGACGATTTCGGCGGTGTCGGCCTCGGTAATGACATTGATGCCCCGACGGCCAAGTTCCTGTGCCAAAAGATAACCCGCCGACGGATCAAGCTGGCGTTCCATCACGTGACCGGCCAGATGCAGGACGGTGACCGACATGCCACGCGCCTGCAGGCCAACAGCGGCTTCAAGGCCCAGAAGACCACCGCCGACGACGACGGCGGGGCCGCCATTCGCGGCGGTTTTCAGCATGGCATCGACATCATCGACATCGCGGAAGGTCACAACACCTGAAAGCTTGTGACCGGGAACCGGGATCATGATCGGGTCGGAACCGGTGGCCAGCAGAAGCTGGTCATAGGCGGTTTCGGTGCCACTTTTGGAAATGACGACCTTGCGGGCACGGTCGATTTCAACCACCGGATCGCCGGAAAACAGATGGATGCGGTTTTCCTGATACCATTCGGCAGTATTGATGACGATATCGTCGAATTCCTTTTCTCCCGACAGAAGCGGGGAGAGCATGATGCGGTTATAGTTCACGCGTGGCTCGGCACCGAAAACGGTGATTTCGTATTTGTCCGGGGCGCGACCGAGGATTTCCTCGACGGTGCGCATGCCGGCCATGCCGTTGCCGATCACGACAAGGTGGGGTTTCTTGGTAAGTGCGGCAGGGACGTGGTTCATTTGTCTCTGGCTCCTGATCGCGGGAAGCGAATTGGCAAAAAAAAACGCCCGGTGCGCACTGCCTGTCAAAAAGGCAATCTCGCAACGGACGTCGTTATCCGGGTGAACCCGCCATTGGATTCTATATATGGGTTTGGCATTTCTGCCGTGGCAGCAGGCGACCTTGCCCGCGCTCTGTCCCTTACTATACAAGTTGCGTGCCAGAACTGCAGATTGCGCCGAAAAACTTGCAAGATACTGATTTCAGGCCCGATTTCAGGTGTGCCGGAAATGTGCAGGAATGAGGTAAAACCTATGATTGTTTAAAAAATAACCACAAGGAAAATGGTGAGATTAAAAAATGTGCAATCGCACAGTTCCCAGACGGGACGGGTTTTTCGTCTGTGCAGTTGCGGTGGTTAAAATGCATTGGATTTCAGTTGATTATTTGAAAAATTCCGCGTTGCGAAAAAATTGGCGCGCGGTTTGCACAACTTGTTTCGTGTGAGCCGCTTCGACGGAAGCAGGCCCAATGACGGGTGACTCACAGTTCTTCGTCCAATGGCGGGCGATCAGACGTTCGATTTTGGCGCGCAACGATGGCGCAGCCGCAGTCGAAACGAATGACGGGCCGCCAGCGGAATCCATCTGATGAAGCGTGCGGCCCTTGGGGAAATAACCGTCGGTCGCAACAATCGGAGAGCCGGTTGGGAGCGATCCAAACGAAGGGCTTCATTGTTATGGAAATCAAAAACAAGGCTCCGCGGATCAATCTTTTCAGTCTCAAGACTGTCCAGATGCGGACTTTTCACCTGACCTGGCTTGCGTTCTTCCTGTGTTTCTTTGGCTGGTTCGGTATCGCACCGCTGATGCCGCTTGTGCGTGACGATCTTGGCCTGACCAAGGGTGAAATCGGCAATACCATCATCGCATCTGTCGCCATCACGGTTCTGGTCCGTCTTCTGATCGGTCCGCTGTGTGACAAGATCGGCCCGCGCAAGACCTATACGGCCTTGCTGGTTATCGGTTCTTTGCCGGTCATGCTGATCGGGCTTGCCGACAGCTATGAAACATTCCTGCTTGCCCGTCTTGCCATCGGCTCGATCGGGGCATCGTTTGTGATCACGCAGTATCATACCTCGACCATGTTTGCGCCGAACGTTGTCGGCACGGCAAACGCGACCACGGCGGGCTGGGGTAACCTTGGCGGTGGTGTGACGCAGATGGTCATGCCGCTGATCCTTGCCATGGTGCTTGGCTTTGGCGTTTCGGAAACCATGGGCTGGCGCCTGGCGATGGTCTTCCCCGGCGTGATCATGCTGGTGGTTGCGGTGCTTTACTGGTTCTTTACCACCGATGCGCCGGATGGCAATTATGCCGATATGCGTAAAAGCGGTGCCCTGTCAGCGGAAGACGATCATGCCGGTGCTGCCTAGGGCATGTTGGCCGCGGCCAAGGAGTACCGGGTCTGGGCGTTGTTTCTGGTTTACGGGGCGTGTTTCGG
>CAMPHD010000467.1 GCA_946885765.1 uncultured Thalassospira sp. | reverse complement strand
ATGATCTTCTTCATCCTGCTCGGTGCCGAAATCCTCAAGGGTATCTTCAGCCGTGCCAACCTTCCGGCCTATATGGCCGAGGCCGCCGCAACCAGCGGTCTTGATCCGTGGCTGATCATGGTTCTGATGTTGCTTGCCCTGATCGTTCTGGGCTGCTTCATGGAAAGCCTGTCGATGATCGTGGTTATCATCCCGTTCTTCTGGCCGGCTCTGGTCGATATCAATGGCGGCGACTGGGCAACCGCGGCAAGTGCGGCCTATGGCATGGGGGCCGAAGACCTTAAAATCTGGTTTGGTATTCTGGCCCTGATTGTCGTGGAGCTTGGATTAATAACGCCACCGGTGGGATTGAATGTGTTCATCATCAACGCCCTTGCCGATGGCGTCCCCATGAGCCAGACCTTCCGCGGCGTCATGCCCTTCTTTGCCGCCGAGATCGTCCGTATCACGTTGCTGATCTTTGTGCCGGTACTGACACTGTTTGTGCCAACATTGCTTGGCGGATAGCAACGCGCATCATAAACTTCCGAAAAGCCCGCCCGCTGTGGCGGGCTTTTCTTTTGGTTCCATTCAAAAGCCGCTAGACTATAGGCGAGTAAAACAACAGCACATGACGATGGTCGCAACCCGCAACAGCATTCCGGTCTACAAGCTTTACGGTGAAACCGGCGAAACCGCGCCCGGAACCGCCGAACAGGTTGCCATTTCCGAACCGGAATTCTTCCATCTCGAAAGCATCCCGTCGCGATCCAAACTGCATGACCTGCACATTCAGCCGCACCGTCATGCCAATCTGTTTCAACTGCTTTACATCACACGCGGCCATGCCGGGATCGAATTTGACGACCGGCAATTCACCATGCAGGTCGGGCAGTTGCTCACCATGCCGCCCGGCACCGTTCACGGCTTTCGCTTCAGCTCTGATATCGATGGCTGGGTCATTTCACTGACCGATTACCATATGCAGGAAATCCTTGGCCCCGCACCCAAACTTCTTGCGCGCCTCGACCGGCCGCTTTGCGTCGACACGTCGGCAACCGCCGATCAACCAAGCCCGACCGATTTCCTGATCCGTCAACTGGTCTCGGAATATTACGGACATCATACCGGTCGGTTATATGCGCTGCGCAATATACTGGGATTGCTGCTGCTGGCCATCGGGCGCGATGCCCCGTCGGGCGATCCGGCGCGGCTTAGCCGAAAGGAACAGAAAACCGCCAAGTTCCGCAAATTCCAGTCGCTGATTGAAACCTTCTACAAACAGCACAAACCGCTGGAATTCTACGCCCGCGAAATCGGTATCACCACGACACAGCTAAACCGCATCGCCAAGGATATCTATGGCATGACCGCCATCGAAGTCGTCCATCATCGCCTGATCCTAGAAGCCAAACGCACCCTGATCTATACCGACATCGCGGTTCAGCAGATCGCCGATGAACTGGGCTTCCGCGATGCCGGATATTTTTCACGCTTTTTCGCCAAAAAGGCAAACATGTCCCCGGCCCGGTTTCGGCAGGAGCATCGCTAAGCGGTATAACATCGACAACAAAAAGGCCGGGGCAAAACCCCGACCTTGAAGAATTTCGATGCGTGCTACGCGGCCTTCATCGCCACGCCAGCAACCAGCGATCCAATCGCCCCAGAAGCCACGAAACACACAACCCCAGAAGCGACAGAACCACCACACCGGCAATCAGCTGATCGGTCTGATACAGGTTGCCTGCGGCCAGTATCAGCGCCCCGATGCCGTATTGCGCCCCGATCATCTCGGCTGCAATCAAAAGGATAATCGCGATCGAGGATGAAATGCGAAAGCCCGACAGGATGGTCGGCAACGCACCGGGCAGGATGATCTTGCGGATCACCGACCACATCGGCAGATCAAAGCTTTGCCCCATGCGGATCAGGTTGCGCTGCACATTGTCCACCCCGCCAAATGTATTGATCACGGTCGGGAAAAACACGCCAAAGGCAATGGTGGCAAATTTCGAGGGCTCGCCAATGCCAAACCAGATGATGAAAAGCGGCAGAAGGGCGATTTTCGGGATCGGGAAAAGGGCCGATACAAACGCCACGCCGGGCGAGCGCGCCCAGCTAAACATCCCCACCAGAAAACCGACAAAAAGCCCGGCCACCGTCCCCATGATCCAGCCGCCGACAAGCCGCTGCAACGACGCGCCAAGATGCAGCCAAAGATCACCCGTGATGATCAATTGCCAAAGCGCCTTGGCCACCGCAACCGGGCTTGGCATCGCAAGTTCGCTGATCACCCCGGTACTTGATCCCAATTGCCAAAGCGCAATCACGACAACAAAAAATCCCCACGCCGCCACCGGATTGGCCTTCGGGTTAAAGCCCGTCGCGCGAAACCGCACATGGCTTGCCGGTGACGCCGTGCTTTGTGCTTCTGCCCGGACTTCGCTGATATCATGCGACATTTTCAAGCTCCTTATCGGCCGCAATCGCCTCATCCCGGATCAGCTCCCAAAGGGCGCGCTCATGCGCGATCAGCTCCGGCATGCCTTCGCGCCGCTCTGCTATCGGAATATCGATTGTATGGATTTCTTTGATCGTGCCGGGGCGACGGCGCAATGCCACCACCCGGTTTGCCAGTCGCACCGCTTCGTTCAGATTATGCGTCACATAAACCGCCGTCATGCCGGTCCGCGCAAAC
>CAMPHD010000466.1 GCA_946885765.1 uncultured Thalassospira sp. | reverse complement strand
CGAGCATTTCGCGAAGAAGTTCGCGGAAGCCAATGGCCTGCCTTACCGTCCGCTGTCGGTGGACGCCTCTAGCCTTCGATCATGACCGCGCTGCACACGTTCGAGGTGCGCAACGGCCGGGACGCTGGGTGCACCACCTGCATGCGCGGACCCGGCCCGCCACCACCATTACCGCCACCACCTTGCGGGGCATTGCCCGATTTATTCAGATCATTGCGCAGTTTCTTGATCAGGTCGCCCGGGGGCGGCATTTCGGCGGCATAAGCCAGCCGGATCAGGATCATCTCGGCGGCCTGGATGGGGCTTGGCGCAATGCGGGTTTCTTCCAGCCCTTTAAGCAGCATCTGCCACGCACGGGTTAACTGCGGCATGGCAAGCTTGGCGGCGATTTCCTTGCCGCGGTCGCGTTCTATCTGCGATACGCCGGGATCATTTGCCGCCTCGGGTGACAGTTTCACACGTGTCAGCCAGTGGGTCAGATCAAGCATATCCTGCAACATTACGGCAGGATCGCCGCCCAGTGCATATTGCGCACCCAGCAATTCCAGTGCTTCGTTGATCTCGCCCTTCATGGTCTGATCAAACAGATCGAAAATCCGCGACCTGTCCGACAGGCCCAGCATATCGCGGACCTGCTGGGTCGTGACTTTGCCTGCGCCATGCGAAATCGCCTGATCCAGAAGGCTCATACCATCACGAACCGAACCGTCGGCGGCGCGTGCAATCAGGGCAAGCGCCTCGTCCTCGATATCGGCATGTTCAAGGTCGGCGATGCGTTTGTAATGGGCGGCCAGTTCGTCGGTCTGAACCCGGCGCAAATCAAAACGCTGGCAACGCGACAGAACGGTGATCGGAATTTTGCGGATTTCGGTGGTCGCAAAGATGAATTTCACATGCTCCGGCGGTTCTTCCAGCGTTTTCAAAAGCGCGTTGAACGCACTTTTCGACAGCATGTGCACTTCGTCGATGATGTAAATCTTGTAGCGGGCCGATGTAGGGCGATAACGGACGCCTTCGATCAGCTCGCGAATATCGTCAACACCTGTGCGTGACGCGGCATCCATTTCCAGAACGTCGACATGGCGGTCTTCGGCAATCGCGCGGCAATGTTCGCAAACACCGCATGGCTCGATGGTGGCATTGCCTTTGCCATCCGGCCCGATGCAGTTCAGCGCGCGCGCAATGATACGGGCGGTCGTGGTTTTACCGATCCCGCGTACCCCGGTCAGAACAAAGGCATGCGCCAGACGACCGCTTTCAAGCGCGTTCGACAGCGTCTTGACCATCGGTCCGTGACCAATCAGCTCGTCAAAGGTCTTCGGGCGATATTTGCGGGCAAGAACCTGATATTCGCTTTTGGGCGCTTCTTCGGCCTTTGGCGTAGGCACAGGGGCGGGTGCCATTGCGGCGGGCTCCTGCTCCATATCAAGCTCTGGCGCCTCAGCCTCGGGCGTTTCTGGTGCTGACGTTTCGGTGCTGTCGATCTGATCCGTCATTCATCCGGTCCGGCATGTTTCAATGTGCTTTGGTTTTAGCAGCTTCGCCCCCGCATGGGAAAGACCAAGTGGGAATTTTCCCATACAAAATTCCATGGCAGGCTGGATGCTGCAAAGCATGGCGGAAATGTATGATTTTTGGGGGATGCAAAGGGTGAGAGACTGAACCGCGACCCGGAAAAACTCGTTACGGCTGCTACCTTCCGGTCCTGACCGGGTTGGCGAGCGGTCCGTCCACGGCCAGCCTCTCGCCCCCTATATCGCGCAAGGGACCATAAAACGCAAGGCCCGGCTTTGATTTTTTGATAAATCGCGTGATCGTGGCTTTGACGGCGGGTTTGGTCGCGCTAATGTCGGTGCCTGTCATCTGAATATGCTTACCCACCATATGGAATTACGGGACTCGACCCCGGCTCTGGTGGATCCAACCAAGGAATTGCCCCGAAATGGACAGGCTGTTTTACGAAGCAACAGATCTGGATCGCGATGCCCGGTTGCGCACCCGGGAAAACTGGCGTGAACTGCTGCTGGCCGAGGAAAGCGTTAAAATTCTGATCTGCCATGCTGGCGACCCTTTGTTTGCGTGGCCCGAAGACATGAACGAACATGAGCTTGTTGTCGTCGGAGGTCCCGCTTTGTCGTATCTTGATCTTGAAATCGAACGGGCAAATTGGATTTATATCGGTCGACATGGCGGAGAGGCCGTCATCGCGATTGATATCGCGCCAATCATTTCTGATCGTGATGATGCCATTCGTCGATTGGGTGGCGGGTTTGGCGATATGCGTAGCCGTATGGCAGCTCTTTCCGAAGACGAGGCCGCCCTTGCAGCCCAGGCCCGCGCCATTTTCAACTGGCATCAGAAACATCAGTTTTGCGGTGTATGCGGGCATCCCAATCAGGTTTTGGAAGCCGGTTATCGCATGCAATGCACCAACCCGACGTGCGGTACGCAGCATTTCCCGCGAACCGATCCAGCAGTAATCATGTTGGTCCATCACAACGATCATGTGTTGCTTGCACGCTCTCCGCAATTTCTGCCGGGGACCGTTTCCGTGCTTGCCGGGTTTGTCGAACCGGGAGAAACCCTTGAGCAGGCGGTCGCGCGCGACGTATTCGAAGAAGTCGGCATTCGGGTAATACAAGCACGCTATATTGCCTCCCAGCCATGGCCTTTCCCCGGATCCTTG
>CAMPHD010000465.1 GCA_946885765.1 uncultured Thalassospira sp. | reverse complement strand
GATATCAACCAGCACCCGTCCGTCGAGGCGAATGGAAATCCGGCGCAATTCAAGCCCTTGGTCCGGATTGGTATCGGTGGCGAGTGTTCTACTCATACGCTCATCATATCCTGTTTCGGTTTCCCATGCCGCGCCGATGGCGGAACAAAACCGCCGGGATCAGAAGAGCCAGGGCAAAACCGGCAAAGGGCAGGATCATTTGCAAAAGCCCGTAAATCCCGATCATCCGCCGGTCGCCGCCCGATGCCAGAGCCACTGCCTCGGTCGTTACCGTGGCAAACCGCCCTGCCCCGATCAGAAGAGTTGGCAGATACTGCCCGACACTGACTGCAATGCCGACGGCAAAGGCGGTCAATACCGCACGGGTCAGCAAGGGCAACCGTACAGACCAGAACACCCGTGCCGGTGATGCACCAAGGCAAAGCGCCGTTTGCCCATATCGCGGATCAAGTACGCGAAACGGATCAGCAAGTGATAGAAAAATATAGGGCAGCACAAAGATCAAATGAACGATCACGACGGAAACCAACGTTCGTTCCAGCCCGATACTGCCAAAAAACACCTGAAGCCCGAACATGAAGCTGATTTGCGGCATCAAAAGCGGCAGATAAATCAACAACATTGCCCCTTGTCCCGTTTTTTGAAACCGGCGGGTTTCGTTTTCAAGGCATCCAAGAACAAGTGCAATCGCGACCATCACAGACAGCACGGCAATCATAAGTGTCGTCCAAAGTGTTGCGCCCAGCATGTCATATTCGCGCATCCAGAGACGCAGACTGAAACTGCGCGGCAGAAATTCCGGGAAAGACCAGTAACCGGCAAAGCTCCAGACCAGCAGGCTTGCCAGCCCGAGAAACACCGCCCCTGCCGACAGGATCGCTGCACCGGCAGCAAAACGGCGAATGGTTCCATCATGTCGTCCGCGCATCCCGCCTTCGGCCCAGATGCGTCCGTAAAATCCGGCCAGCTTTTCACCACCCCACCAGATCGCCATCGCCATCAGAACAAGGATTAATTGCAACATGGCCCCGGCAGAGGCCAGAAAACGGTGCGACAGTTCAGGATCGGACAGCCAGCCAAGAATACGAACCGCCAGCGGTGCGGGGGTTGTCGGGCCAAGGATCATCGCGACATCGACAACCGATGTCGAATAGGCCAGCACCGCCAATACCGGCAGACGGATTTGCAGGTAAACCCGTGGCAGAACGGTTTTAAACCAGCCAACCACCCGACCATATCCAAGCGTCAGGGCCACCTGACGCGTCCGGTCGGCATCTGCCTGCGGCAGAGCCGCCAGCGTCATCAACAATAAAAACGGGATTTCCTTGGCAACCAGCCCGGCAATCAATGCAATCCCCAATGGGTCGTGCAAAGTTACGATATCGGGCGGACGGTCCCACCCAACAAGCGGTGCGACCGCCCGAACGATCCAGCCGGTTGGCGCGATCAGAAAAGCCAACCCAAAGGCTGCGGCGGCATGTGGTACAGAAAGGATCGGCGACAGCAGGCGTTGCATCACGCCGAAAATCCGCGTCCCCTGCCATGCGGCACAAAACAGTATGACAACCAGAAACGAGATCAGTGTCGCGATCAAACCATTGACCAATGACAGCCGGACCGAAATGCCAAGCCCCGGCTGATCAACCAGATCCCGCCATGGATCAATTGATAGCCTATCCCCACCAAGCGCCGGAAGATACCCGAATGCGGGCAGCATCGTCCCGATCAGTCCGGCACAGACCGGGCCGATCATCAGAATAAGGGTAAAAGCCGGGAAAAGCCGCAGCATCTGGACTTATTGCACCACGCCGTAACGCTTCTGCCATTCGGTTTCAACCAGTTCCATCCAGCTTGGATGCGGTTCCGGCAAAACCGTGCCGCGTTCGGACGGTGACAGCGACGCAACGCCAAGATTCAGATCGGAAAAGGCCTTTTGCATATCCACAGGAAGCTTGTCCATTGCCAGTACCGTATCGGCCCCCCAATATTGCGGGTCCTGTTTGCGCAACTGGGCCTCGGGCGACATCAGGAAATCGGCCAGTACGACCGCCCCGGCCTTTGCCGATGCGTTATAGGGAATGGCAACAAAGTTGGTATTGCCAAGCGTGCCGTTGTCAAACACATAGGACCGGACAGTATCGGGCAGTTCCATCGCCTCGATCGCTGATGATACCTCCCCCGAACTGAATGAAAACGCGATATCGATTTCGTTATCGGCCATCATGGTACGCAAAGACGCGCCGTTTTGCGGATAGGCCTGCCCGTTGCGCCACAATAGCGGCTGCAAATCTTCCAGATATCCCCAAAGTGGTGCCAAAACCTTTTCGGCGTCCGTTTCATTGGCGGGCTGTTGCAGAACTTTCGGGTCCTTGACCAGTTCGGTCAGTATCTGTTTCAGGAAAGTCGATCCCATATAGTTTGGCGGCTGAGGATAGGTAAACCGCCCCGGATGTTTGACCAGCCATTCCAGCAAGTCTTGCGCCGATTTAGGCACGCTATCAAGGCGCGCGGTGTCGTAATAGAAACTGACCTGCGCCATGCCCCATGGTGCTTCAAGGCCCATGGTTGGCACCGTGAAATCATTCACGACCGTTGGTTTGCCTTTGACATCGACATAGGTAAAATTCGGCGTCTGTTCCGCCCATGGTCCAAACAAAAGGTCATTGCGTTTCATCGCGGCAAAGTTTTCACCGTTCAG
>CAMPHD010000464.1 GCA_946885765.1 uncultured Thalassospira sp. | reverse complement strand
TGGTTTTCTGATAACCGCGCAGCCGGAAACCGCGATTGTCATATTCGCCGTCGCGATTGGCATGCCAAAGATCGACGATTGCGCCGCTGATCGGCTGGCAATCACGGGTCAGGACAAACCCGATCAGGGTTACCGGATCGCCATCTGCATCAGCACGAAAATCGGATTTTTCCGGGGGCTGGTTGCTATAAAACGGGCCTTCGGTGCTGCTGCGGGTTGGTTCATCATCGGTGCCGCAGGATGGCGTAATATCACGATTTATCGGCTGTGCGCGTAACGTGGGTGCAAACAGTCCTGCGGGAATGCCGGTCGCGCTGGCGGCAAGCCAGCCTTGCAACAGGCTGCGGCGGGTTGGCATAGCGTGACTTTGCTTAGGTCCTGATAACGGCATGCGGTATTGCCCCTTTCATCACCCATCAGGCATCTACCCGCATGTGGAATGCAGGCTGCCTGATAAAAGCGAGATAGCGGCTTTTGCCCAAAAATCAACGCCCTCATGCGATTTGTGATGAAAGGCGGTTGGCGAGTTCAGGCAGGTGTTGTTGATGTTGGCTTGTCAGCTTCGACCGGTTGCGAGGCGGCAGAAGCATCGCCTCCTTGGTCCGCCGATGGTATCGCGGGGGTCGGTTGATCTGCTGGGGCGGTGTTGCCATTAGTGCCATCCGGCACGGCGGTGGTACTGCCTGATATATCGGCTGCGGGCACAGGTGCCGCGCCCTGATCTGCGGTTGGGGCCGTGGCATCGGGGGCTGGAGTCGGCGGTGGAGTGGTTGCCGATGCCGACTCGCTTTCCGGCGGCACGGGTACTGGTGCCATATCCGGGGTAGATGCGGTGGATTGGGGTGCTGCGTTACTCGTATCTGGCGCTTTTCCCGGTTCTGCTGGTGTTGCAGTTGCCGGTGTCGGAGCAGGATCAACCGGTTTTGCCGGTGCGGCGAGCTCGTCCGGCGTGATCGAAAGCGTTGCGGACGGTGACGGGGTCGGGGCGGCTTTATCATGATCAGGGCGGATCAGGAAGCGGTCGGACAGGGTATCGCGCCCAACCAGAAGCGGTTGGGTAATGCCTGGTACTTCCAGCAGGCCGAGCTCAACATCACAGACAACATCGCGCAGAACCAGCTTCGTTCTGATCACGGGGGCTCGCACCGGGGTGCTGTTGGCGCTGGTTGTGATCTGCCGGAAGGTGCTTACCGGCATGGCAAGACGCCAGGTGATCTGGCGCTGGATCAATTTTGAATTGTCATCCGGCGCGCTGTCGACAGTCAGCGAAAAGGATACTTTGACAGGCTGGGTTGCGTCCGCGTCACCGGGCGTTCCAGCACTGTTTTCGGCAGCATCCTCGGGTTCCTCGATCGTCAGATCGCTAACGAAAAGGCAGCTTTGCGGGGCCGCGCCAAGGATCATCGATGGCAGGGCCGCAATTCCCCAATCGGGCAAATCGACCGGTTCATCGGCATAAAGGACGGTGCGATTGCCCAAGCCACCATCCCGCCCGGCGGGCTTTGTGGCCGATGCCGGTTTGCTGTTGGATGCAAGCATGATCAGGGCTTTGTACAATGTCGGGTTCATGCACCATTGACGGTGCACGATCCCGCTTGTGACAGACTAGTTCAGGAAAATAATGCCGCCGGAATTACTTGTTGCGATTCCAGCCATCACACTGGCCACGATGGCGCAGCAGATGATCGGCCAGAACGATGGCAGCCATGGCTTCGCCGACCGGAACCGCACGAATGCCAACACACGGGTCATGGCGGCCCTTGGTCACGACATCGACATCCTTGCCGAAAATGTCGACACTTTTGCGCGGTGTCAGGATTGAGCTGGTCGGTTTGACGGCAAAGCGCACCACAACATCCTGACCGGAAGAAATCCCGCCCAGAATACCGCCTGCATGGTTGGAGCCAAAGACCGGCTTGCCATCTTCGCCCATGCGCATTTCATCGGCATTTTCGATGCCGGTCAGTTCGGCGGCTTCGAACCCGTTGCCGATTTCAACGCCTTTGACGGCATTGATGGTCATCATCGCCTTGGCCATGTCGGCATCCAGCTTGTCATAAACCGGATCGCCAAGCCCGACGGGGACGCCGGAACAGACAACCTCGATCACGGCACCGACGGATGATCCGTCCTTGCGCAGGCCATCAAGATATTCCCCAAAAACCGGAACGGCCGCGGCATCGGGGCAGAAGAACGGGTTGTTATCGACCTCGTCCCAGTTCCAGTTGGCGCGATTGATTTCCTTGGTCCCCATTTTGATCAGGGCACCACGGATTTTGATATCATCGCCAAGGATTTTGCGCGCAATCGCCCCGGCGGCAACCCGCATCGCGGTTTCGCGTGCCGATGACCGCCCGCCGCCGCGATAATCGCGGATGCCGTATTTTTCCCAATAGGTGTAATCGGCATGGCCTGGGCGGAACTGGTTTTTGATTTCGCCGTAATCCTTGGACCGTTGATCAACATTTTCGATCAGAAGGCCGATCGGCGTGCCGGTGGTCTTGCCCTCGAACACGCCCGACAGGATTTTGACCTGATCGGGTTCGCGGCGCTGGGTGGTAAAGCGTGACTGGCCCGGTTTGCGTTTTTCAAGAAACTGCTGGATGTCTTCTTCACTCAGATCAAGAAGCGGCGGCACCCCATCAACGACACAGCCAATCGCCGGGCCGTGGCTTTCGCCAAAGGTGGTGAAGCGAAAC
>CAMPHD010000463.1 GCA_946885765.1 uncultured Thalassospira sp. | reverse complement strand
GTTTCACATAGCAAAGACTTATACATTCAGATGTTTTTATTCTTTTCTAATTTAGTTTTTCATATTTTACAGAACGAAGATTTCACTATCCGCTTCCGGAGTCATCCGGCTTGCTGCCGTCCTTCCGAATGAAATCAATAACTTCTTTCTTCGCGCTGCTGACAGTTTCTGATCCGGCTCCGGCGCGGGGCGCACAATGGCCGCCTCAAACCGGTCGGCAACGATCAATCCGACTTCGACCTGGATCAGTTAGCGCGGAAATTCCATCGGCACGGCAAAGAAAAACCGGTCGCAATAATCAAGATAGCTTTCCCACTTCTGATCAACGCGAAAATCCTCGATTGATGATTTGACCTCAACCGCCCAAAGATCGCCCTTTTCGCCAAGGGCGAGCACGTCAAGCCTCCGCCCGTTGCCAAGTCTGAGCTCCGTCAGACAAGCCATGCGGTGATGATACAAAAGACGGCAAACGCCTTCTGTGACGTCATTGGTGATTTTGGGGCGGGTCCGGTCATTCATCGCCACAGGATACAAAAACAAAAGCCCGCTCGAAAGCGGGCTTTGCATCTTGGCGCGACACTCCTGACACAGCAGATCAGCTCATGCCAAGCGCACGCTTGTAAACCTCAAGGATTTCTTCCTGTTCGGTGCGTTCGTGGTCTTCCATTTTGCGCAGACGGATGATCTGGCGCAGGATTTTCACGTCGTAACCAAGCGCCTTGGCTTCACCGTAAACTTCCTTGATATCAGCCATCAGGTTGGCTTTTTCTTCTTCAAGGCGTTCGATACGTTCGACATAGCTCGCAAGCTGATCGGCTGCGATTCCACCGACTTCGGTCATTCCTGATATTCTCCGATCATGTTTGCGCAGCGGAAACCGGTGCGCTGAATTTCAATGCGGCGCGACGATACTCAATGCGCTTTGCCATGACAAGACCCGTTCGCCCGGCAAATTTCAGACTGCCGATTTTTCGCCGGGCACCGTATGCATGATCAGGTGATCGGCCACCGCAAGCAACGCATCGCGCGGGCTGGCCCCGTTTTCCACTGCATCGGTATAAATCTCGCGCTGGCGGCGTGCGCTTGTGCCGCGTTTGATAATGGTGCGCGCATGTTCGACTTCCGCAACACAGCCAAAATGCTCGGCATCCGGGCGGATCAGTTCGATGATTTCTTCAAGCAGATCGGCATAGGGCACAATCTCCGCCCGGCCAAAATCGATCAATCCGGTTTTATCCCCGGCGTCACTGCCATACCGGCACGCCCGCCAGCGGTTTTCACGCACCAGCATGTTCGAATAAATCCGCCAGCGCTGGTTATTACGCCGCAAACGATACAGCATACGCATCAGGCATCGCGTGATCGATGCGACACAGATCGCATCTTCCAGATCGGTGCAAACATCGGCAATCCGCATTTCAAGGGTCGGCCAACGGTCAGATGGTCGCAAATCCCACCAAAGCTTGGTGCCATCCTCGATCACCCCGGCCTGGATCAGCATATCGACATGGCGACGATATTCCGCCCACGATCCGAACACTTCGGGCAAGCCGGTACGCGGCAGGTTATCAAACACCGAAAGCCGGAAGGTCTGAAGCCCGGTATCGCGCCCCCGCCAGAATGGCGAACTGGTGGTTAGTGCCAGAAGATGCGGCAGAAAATAACTCGCCTGCGCCATCAGCTCGATCCGCAGATCGTCATCCTCAATCCCGACATGCACATGCATGCCGCAAATCAGAAGCCGATCAACAACCGTGCGAAGGTCACGCGCAATCGTGCTGTAACGCTCGCCTTCGGTGTGTTTCTGGCTGTCCCATTGCGCAAACGGATGGGTCGATGCCGCCAGCAACGCCATGTCATAACGTGCGGCAATATCGGCAACCGTGCTGCGCATATGCGTTAACTGGTCGCGGGCCTCGGCCGCACTGTTGCAAACCTTGGTGCCGGTTTCGACCTGGCATCGCATGAACTCGCTTGATACCTGATCGCCCAGCGCATCCTTGCAATCTTTCAGAAAATCCGCTGCCGGGTCCGTCGCCAGATCGCGACTTTCGCGGTCCACCAGCCAGAATTCTTCCTCGATCCCGATGGAAAAGCCCGGTTCGCGCGAATGGGACACCGCCAAATCAGTCTCTCCTGATTTTATAAAGGTTCGGGTCGGCCAGGATGTCGACAAAGGCATCGCCAAGGATTTTGGCCCATTTTTCACATCCCGCATCAGTATCAATCAGATCCTGGCGGATTTCAATCGACACACAGGGCAACCCACCGGCCTCGCCGTGATGATCGATGGTGTAATCGGCCATATGCTGCCCGGAATAGGGTTCGTTATCACCAATCGTCAGATCGGGGTTCTGTTCGCGCAGTTTTGCCAGCAACGGCACCGGAATACGGTCATCCTGATCCCAAAGCACGCCGATCTCCCACGGGCGCTCGAACCCTTGGAACACCGGGGTAAAGCTGTGAATGGCGATCAGGGCCGGGACGATTTTATGCGCGTGGAAATTGGCAATCCGTTCTTCAATCGCGCCGTGATAGGGCAGGAAAATCTCGCGGATGCGCGTCATATGATCAGAAGGCGAAATGTTCCTGTTACCCGGCACCACCGTCTGATCGGCGATTTCGGGCATCCCGGTCGGGTCCCAAAGCTGCCGGTTGCAATCAATCACCAGCCGCGAATAACCGCCCAGAACCGCCGGGCAATCAACC
>CAMPHD010000462.1 GCA_946885765.1 uncultured Thalassospira sp. | reverse complement strand
ATCGGCACCGGCAGGGTCCGGGCGAAAGCACCGCCAACATAACGATAAAGCGGAAGACCCGCTTCTTCGGCAGCAGCCTTTGCAACCGCCAGCGACACACCCAGAATGGCGTTTGCGCCAAGGCGGCCCTTGTTCGGCGTACCGTCAAGGTCGATCATAATGCCATCAACTTCGACCTGATCTTCGGCATCCATACCGGCCAGTGCTTCGAAAATCTCGCCATTGACGGCGGCAACCGCTTTGGTCACGCCCTTGCCAAGATAACGGTCTTCCTTGTCACGCAGCTCGACGGCTTCATGCGCACCGGTGGATGCACCCGACGGAACGGCTGCACGACCAAAGGCGCCACTTTCCAAGGTTACATCAACTTCAACAGTCGGGTTGCCACGGCTGTCGAGGATTTCGCGGCCGCGAATATCGATAATAGCGGTCATGACGGAAACATTCTCCTCACTGAGATTATCTGCACCCCAATCGGGTGCTTTGGTTACAGCATAAAAGAAATGCCGCCATCATGTCTGATGGCGGCACCTGCATATCAATCGTTGAACATGTCCAGACGAACCGGGCTGGCTTTTGCCACTTTGTCCAGTTCCATCAGAACCGACAGAACTTCGGGAAGCTTGTTCAACGGAATCTGGTTCGGGCCATCGCTGATGGCGGCATCCGGGTTATCGTGGGTTTCGATAAACAGGGCCGCAATGCCGACGGATACAGCCGCACGCGCCAATACCGGCGCAAATTCGCGCTGACCGCCCGACGTTGTCCCCTGCCCGCCCGGCTGCTGAACAGAATGGGTCGCATCAAATACGACCGGATAGCCCTGACGGGCCATGGTGGGAAGTCCACGGAAATCGGTTACCAGCGTGTTATAGCCAAAGCTGGTGCCCCGATCACAAAGCATGATGTTTTCATTGCCGGTCGATGCAATGTTGTTGGCAACATTCGCCATGTCCCAAGGGGCCAGAAACTGACCCTTTTTGACATTAACCGCACGACCGGTTTTACCCGCTGCCTGTAAAAGATCGGCCTGACGGCACAGAAATGCCGGAATTTGAAGGATATCCGCAACCTCGGCAACCGCCGCACACTGATCAGGCAGATGAACGTCGGTAACAATCGGAAGCCCGGTCTTTTCCTTGACCTCGGCCAGAATGTCGAGACCTTCGACCAGACCAACGCCACGTTTGGACGTGCTGCTGGTGCGGTTCGCCTTGTCAAACGAGCTTTTGTAAACAAGCCCGATGCCCATACCTTCGGAAAGTTCCTTGAGGGCTGCAGACATTTCCAGTGCGTGCTGACGGCTTTCGATCGCGCACGGCCCTGCCAGAATGGCAAAGGGTTTGTCATTGGCGAATTCGATATTGCCGACTTTGACAGTTTTGATTTCCGTCATTTCGAAGTCTTTCATTCAGGCTGTTCGATCAAACCAGACGGCTGCGCTCTTTGGCGGCCTTGATATAGGACACAAACAGCGGATGCGGATCAAGCGGACGCGAACGCAGTTCCGGGTGGAACTGAACGCCGATGAACCACGGGTGGTTCGGGTATTCGACGATTTCCGGCAAACGTCCATCCGGCGACAGGCCAGAGAATTTAAGCCCTTTTTCCTCAAGCTGCGCCATGAAGTTTACGTTAACTTCGTAACGATGGCGATGGCGCTCAAGAACGGTATCACTGCCATAAATATCACGCGCACGCGTACCGTCGACAAGTTTGCACTCGTAATTGCCAAGGCGCATGGTGCCGCCAAGATCATCGTCGTCCGAACGACGTTCGACAGAACCGCCGCCTTTCGCCCATTCGGTCATCAGGCCCACAAGCGGGGTTTTCGTCGGACCAAATTCCGATGAAGACGCATCCTTAAGGCCCGCAAGATTGCGTGCGGCTTCAAGAACAGCCATCTGCATGCCAAAGCAAATGCCGAAATACGGCACCTTGTTTTCACGGGCATAGCGCGCAGCGGCAATCTTGCCCTCTGTGCCACGCTCGCCAAATCCGCCTGGCACCATGATTGCATCCAGTTTGGACAGGATTTCGCTAACATTGCCCTCTTTTTCAAGCGCGTCAGAGGCAATCCATTCCAGTTTGACACGGACCTTGTTGGCGATGCCCCCATGGGTCAATGCTTCGGTCAGCGACTTATAGGCATCCGGCAACTGGATGTATTTGCCAACGATCCCGATGGTGACCTCACCTTCCGGGTTACGGATGATGTTGCAGATGTCTTCCCACGGCCCCAGATCCGGGTCCTGTGCCTGTAGGCCAAAGTGATGAAGCACTTCGTTATCAAGACCATACTGGTGATAGCTGATCGGCACCTGATAGATGTTGTCAACGTCATAGGCCGGAATAACGGCCGCTTCGCGGACGTTACAGAAACGCGCGATCTTGCGGCGTTCATTGACCGGGATTTCACGGTCACAACGGCACAGCAGGATATCGGGCTGAATACCAACGCTTTGCAGTTCCTTGACGGAATGCTGGGTCGGTTTGGTTTTAAGCTCGCCCGCCGATGAAATATACGGCACGAGTGTGAGATGCATGAACAGCGTGCGGCCATCGCCAAGCTCGTTGCCCATCTGGCGGATCGCCTCAAGGAACGGCAGGCTTTCGATATCGCCAACCGTACCGCCGATCTCGACAAGGACAAAATCCTCGGTCGCATCGGACTGGACGAATTCCTTGATCGCATCGGTAATGTGCGGAATGACC
>CAMPHD010000461.1 GCA_946885765.1 uncultured Thalassospira sp. | reverse complement strand
AGACACCACTTTCTACCAAAAAGGTAGAGCGAAAATTAATAGGTCCTGAGCCTAGAACGACAGATTTCAGACCTGAGTCCGGATGCCGGGGTGACGGGAAGCGGCATGTGAAATCCATAGATGTTGCAGATCAGGATTGCGCAAGGATAGTCTCTCCTCATCAGGAAAACGGGCTGCCCGACCGGCAGCCCGCAGTTGCAAGACAAGATGAGAGGGTAAATTTCCCGGTCAGAATTCGACACCGATCTTGCGATCAAGCGAATATTTACCACCGCCACGGATCAGGACCGAGAGCGCCATCAGGCCCCAGAAAAGTGGCATTTCAAACCCGGCATTGTTCCACGCATAACCGTTTGGCAGGTGAATGGTGATGGCAACCGCCATGAAGGCGATCACGGCGGCAGCCACCGGGCGGGTCAGCAGACCGATGGTGAGCATCAGACCACCGACAAATTCCAGAAGCCCGATCAGCAGGGCAAAAAGCAGACCCGGTGCAAAGCCGATGCTTTCAAGCCAGCCTGCCGTGCCTTCAAGGCCATAGCCGCCAAAAGCACCAAACAGTTTCTGGGCACCGTGCGGGACCAGAAGAAGACCGGTGGTGACGCGAACGATCACGGGTGAAAGAGGTTCAAGGGCAGCCCACAGATTGCCAAGGGCCGGGATAATCGGGCGTGGTTTGGTGTTTGCAAGGGACGACATATTCATATTCCTTCGAAGGGTCGGACCGGGAAACCGGTTCAGGCGACCATGTCAAAAACAAGGGCTTCAGCTTCGGTTGCGTCGCTGAAAATCAGTTCGTCTTCGTCCCGGATGGCGGCGCCATCGCCAGCCTTCAGGGTTTCGCCATTAACGCTCAGCATGCCGCGCGCTACCTGAACCCAGGCAATCCGGCCCGGTTCGATTTTATGGGATGCTGTTTCACCTTCACCCAGATGGGCAACGTAAAGGTCAACATCCTGATGGATGGTGATCGATCCATCCCGGCCGGTGCGGCTGCCGATCAGTGACAGGCCCGAGCCCGTATCGGAACGTGCGATTTCCTTTTCCTCGTAACCCGGTTCGAGGTTCGCTGCTTCTGGAATGACCCAAATCTGCAGGAAATGAACCGGGTTTTCTTTCGAATGGTTGTATTCCGAATGGCGGATGCCGGTCCCTGCCGTCATACGCTGCAGGCGGCCCGGGCGGATAACGGAACCGGTGCCAAGGCTGTCTTTGTGTTCAAGCGCGCCATCAAGCACATAGGAAATGATTTCCATATCCTTGTGGCCGTGAGTGTCAAAACCGGCACCGGGGATAACCCGGTCTTCGTTAATCACACGCAGCGGGCCCCAAGCCATCCGTTTCGGATCGTAATAGTGACCGAAGGAAAAAGTGTGATGGGAGTCAAGCCAGCCAAATTGGGCGCGGCCACGGTCTGCGGATTTGATCTTGGTAATCATGTTGGTCTCCATCGCTGGGGTGTCGTTTGTTGGAGCCAGAATACGCTTTTCGCAAAAAGTGACAATTACCGCAATAATGCGCATACTGTCGCATAATTAGCGACAATAAAACAGATCTAGGCATAGCGGAGCCCTTGGATGGACAAGCTTGGAAGCTTGCAAACCTTTGTAAAAGTTGTCGATGAAGGCAGTTTTGCCGCGGCGGCACGTGCGATTGGACAATCACGGTCCCAGGTTAACCGGGCGGTCATTGCGCTTGAGGAAGATTTGGGGGTGCAGCTTTTGAACCGCACGACGCGCCAGGTTGCCGTCACGCCAAGCGGCCGGGCTTTTTATGACCGGGCCAAAGCCGTGCTTGCCGATTTGCATGAAGCAGAAGAAGCCATTCGCGAAAACCGCGAAACGCCATCGGGTGATATGCGCATCAATGCGCCGATGTCATTTGGCACATTGCATCTGGGGCCTGCACTGGTTGATTTTGCCCGCCAATACCCTGATATCCGGGTCGAACTTGCCCTATCGGACCGTTTTATCGACCCGGTCGCGGACGGGTATGACATGACAGTGCGGATCAGCCAGCCCAGTGAAACACTGGCACTGATTGATCATGAAATCATTCCGATGAACCGGGTTTTGTGTGCTTCACCGGACTTCATCCGAAAGCATGGTGAACCGGAATCTCCGCGTGATCTGGCGACATTGCCATGCTTGCACTATGGCAGCCTGCCAGCCGGTTCGAGCTGGAAGATGAATGGTCCGGACGGGCCGGTTTCGGTGCAGGTGAATGGTGTTTTCTGCTGCAACAATGCCGAAGTTCTGCGTGATGCAGCGCTTGCCGATCTTGGCTTGGCATTATTGCCAACCTTCATTGCCGGGCCGGATTTGCAAAGTGGCAATCTGGTCAGTGTTTTGTGTGATTACAGCCCGCCGGAACTGTTTCTGTATCTGCTTTATCCGCCCAGCCGACAATTATCGGCACGTATCCGGCTTTTGGTCGACTTTATTTATGACCGTTTTGGCGGTCAGCCGCACTGGGATCTAGTGCAATAAAGAAGGGGCGGGAAATCCGAACCCTTGCAGTCCACGTACCAGTTATTAGGTTTTGATCAGGCCCTGGTGATACATGGATATGACGAGTTTTGGCATGCCGACCCTGATGATGGTGTCACATGGTAACAGCGGCAATGGCGGCGATCCTGCGGCGGCGCTGGCGGATGCCGTGCGTGATCATTGGGCCGGGTCGGTACGCCATGGCTATATGCGCAGCACACCATCGGTTCCCGAT
>CAMPHD010000460.1 GCA_946885765.1 uncultured Thalassospira sp. | reverse complement strand
GCCTTTTGCAGCGTGCCAATGTCTGGGCCGATGCGTAACAGGATTTCGGTCTGATACCGGACCAAAAACAAAAGCGGCATCTTCGGGTGCCGCTTTTTTTATGCCAAGAGAGTTGGGTTCAATGTCTAATGCACGGTTGGTGAACCGGGGGCAGGGGCAGGTCGAAGGTGAATTTGTCCTGGCCTTCATATTCCTCAAGCGTGATCCGCTTGACCAGTTCCGAGCCCAGCGCCAGCGAGGTTTCAATCGCCCATTTAAGCTGATTTACCGCACCCTCGTTGCCGGCAGCCAGTGCCTCGGGCAGGATGCGTTCCTGCAGGAACTTGGCAACCCCGGCAAAGGCGCGGGCGGCACTTTCGCAATTGGCGCGTTCAACAACGAAGCGCCCGGAATGTTCGATGGCGGTCGCGATGCCGGAAAGATGGCCCATCATGACCTTGATCTCGCGGTCGTCGCTTTCGGTTTTCTTTGCGACAAAGCGCAGAATTCCAGCGTAAAATCCGTAATCGGAAGGCATATCGATCCTGATCGTTCTTGGTCTTTGGTCGGGTTTGGATTTGCGTCGTTTTAGTCCATAAGCGCGCCGTGGTATAGTCTAAACGCCAACCGCCTGATCTGGCGGCATTATCGATACGCGGAGCCATAAGCCGGATGCTTCAGGGCGGACTTATTTTCATTGTTGCCATGGCCTATATCGGGCTTCTGTTTGCGATTGCGCATTATGGTGACAAATATGCCGAAAAATGGCGGGCGTCACGCCTGAAGCCCAGCATCTATGCGCTTTCGATGGCAGTCTATTGCACAAGCTGGACGTTTTTTGGCTCGGTCGGGACCGCATCGACACGCGGCTGGGCGTTCCTGCCGATCTATATCGGACCGATCATCATGATGGTTGTCGGTTTTGGTGTGATGACCAAGATCGCCACCGTGTGTCGCGAACAGAACATCACCTCCATCGCCGATTTCCTGGGATCTCGGTACGGCAAAAGCCAGAGTCTGGCGGCCCTTGTGGCGATCATTGCCTTGATCGGGGTTCTGGCCTATATCGCGCTTCAGCTTAAAGCGGTGTCGCTGTCATTTGATGTTCTGATCGGCGAGGTCGGCGAGCAGATCGTGCGCCACAGTGCGACAGATTTTTCCAAGGATACGGCGTTTTACGTCACCATCCTGATGGCGGTTTTCGCGATCCTGTTCGGGGTGCGTTATATCCACGCGTCCGAACATCATGACGGGCTGATCCTTGCGGTGGCATTCGAAAGCCTGGTCAAGCTGGTAGCACTTTTATTCGTTGGCCTGTTTGTGGTTTACGGCCTGTTTGACGGCTTTGGCGACATGCAAATTCGGGCAGCAGCCAATCCCGACATTACCGAAATGTTCAAGCCCGATGCCTGGCTGACATCGCATTTCTTCATTTCGACCCTGCTGGCGCTGTTTGCGATTTTCTGTCTGCCACGCCAGTTCCATGTGACATTCGTTGAAAATGACGACAGCCGGAACTTGAAATCGGCGCGCTGGCTTTTTCCGGGCTATCTGATTGCGATCAATATTTTCGTTGTGCCGATTGCGATTGCCGGGATTCTGCTGTTTGGTGGTGATCCGGCGGTCAATCCTGATACATTTGTTCTGACCCTGCCATTGCTTGGCGGGGAAAACTGGCTGGCGGTGTTTGCCTTTGTCGGGGGGCTTTCGGCCAGTACCGGCATGGTGATCGTATCGTGTGTCGCGGTATCGACCATGGTCTGTAACGATCTGGTCATGCCGCTTTTGCTGCGGTCGCAGAAATTGCAGGGGCGGTTCGCCGGGGATGTCAGCCAGGTTCTGCTTAAAGTCCGACGGGCCGCAATCATTGCCATCCTGTTTCTGGCCTATGGCTTTTACCGGTTCCTGTCGGAAAAATACGCGCTGGCTGATATCGGGCTTTTGTCCTTTGCTGCGGTGGCGCAGTTTGGCCCGGCGGTTCTGGCGGCGATTTACCTTAAATCGATCAACCGCACCGGGGTTCGTATCGGTCTGATTTCCGGTTTTGTGCTGTGGACCTATACCCTGCTTCTGCCAAGCTTTATCCAAAGCGGTCTGTTGCCGATGTCAATCCTGACGGACGGGCCGCTTGGCATTGGTATCCTGCGCCCGCAGGCGTTGCTGGGCGTCGGGATCGAAGACCATCTGACGCATGGGGTTGTCTGGTCGCTTGGGGTCAATTTCGTTTTGATGTTTGTCGGATCGGCGATTGGCGTACAGGGGGTGACCCAGCGCCGCCAGGCCCAGCTTTTTGTCGATATCTATCGCAAGGATACCAAGACGCGCAATGACACATGGCCCGGCCGCGTGACCCTTGGCGATCTTGAAGACCTTGCCGCGCGGTTCCTTGGCAAACACTGGGCGCAACGTGCGTTTCGCACCTACCTTCTGCAACGCGGGGACGACAGCAAACGATCCGACATTGCCGATTTTGATGCGGCGAATTTCACCGAACATCTGCTTTCAGGCGCAGTCGGTGCGGCGTCATCGCGCGTGGTGATGGCGCTTCTGCTGCCCGATAAGGCCGTATCGCGGCGCGATGCGATGGAGCTTCTCGACGAGGCGTCCGAGGCGATCAAATTCAACCGGGACCTTTTGCTTAATACGCTGGAAAACATTTCGCAAGGGGTCGGGGTGTTTGACCAGAATTTGCGTCTGGCGACATGGAACCATCGCTTTATCGATCTTTTGGGCATTACCGCAAGCGACATTC
>CAMPHD010000459.1 GCA_946885765.1 uncultured Thalassospira sp. | reverse complement strand
CCTGAAACCCCATGCCTTATGCAGGGTCAGCGCGTTGGAGCCGAGGTTTCCATGCGTCAGCATCGCGCCCTTGGACCGGCCCGTTGTGCCAGATGTATACAGAATGGCGGCAATGTCATCCTTGGTCACGTCGGCGACGTCGCCATGTGGTTTGGCACTGGCGGCCAGATCATTAAGGCTGCCATCGCCCTTGTCGCCAAGCGACAGGACCGCACCGACATTGTTCTGCGCGCCAAGGGTTTTGGCGGCATCAATATGGGCCGGGCGGCAGACAAAAACGCGCGGGGCGGCATCGCCAAGGAAATAGGCGATTTCATCGCCGGTATAGGCGGTATTGAGCGGCAGGTGAATGGCACCAAGCTGAAGGCAGGCCAGATAAAGCGCGATCACATCGGATGATTTGTCGATCTGGGCGGCAACACGGTCGCCCTTGACCACCCCATGATCGGCAAGAACCGTGGCATAACGCCCGGTACGATCCAGCAGCCAGGCAAAGCTGCGTTCAGTGCCGTCGCGTTCGATCAGAAAGGTGCGCGAACGGTCCGCCGGGAAACGTTTGGTAAATTCGTTGAAAAGATTATCCGACATGGTTCTGTCCTAGTTTCCCGCAAGCTGCATGACCGATTTCGAAACGGCGATCTTGCCGTCATTCATCAGCGCTTCGTGGTTTCGTTCAATATCGTCAAGGTGATAGGCGTAATTGACCATCATCCCGCCCGCCTGACGCAGCCCCTTGGTCGATGTATCGCCAAGCCAGTTCAGGCGTTCAAGCTGCGCACCATTGCCAAGATGGAAACGCGCGGTGGGATCAAGCGGCGATTTGCCGCGCTTGCAGGTCGCAAGATAACGGGCACACAGCATCATCGCCGGTTTTTTAAGCTCGGCGGCTTTTTCCGCGTCATTGATCCAGTCGTCGTCGTTCATGGCGGCAAGGACGGTGGCGGCGATATCGGCGTCATCGGCCTTGCTTTTCTGACGGGTGCGCAGCCATCCCATGAAACCCGGAATGGGCGACAGGGTGGCGAATTGTCTGAGTTTCGGGAATTCGCGTTTAAGCTCCTCGACCACCTGTTTGATCAGGAAATTGCCAAACGAAATCCCCTTAAGGCCTGATTGGCAGTTGCTGATCGAATAGAAGATCGCGGTATTGGCTTTTTCCGGGGCGGTTTCGTCGATTTCCGGGGCCAGAAGGGCCTGAACGCTATCGGCAAGTCCGTGCACAAGGGCAACTTCAACAAAGATCAGCGGATCGTCGGGGATCGCCGGATGGAAGAAGGCAAAGCATTTTCGATCCGTTGCCAGACGGCGGCGAAGATCATCCCAGCCCTTGATCTCATGAACCGCTTCATAGCGGATCAGTTTTTCAAGAATGGCCGCCGATGTATCCCAGTCAATATGACGCAGTTCAAGGAAGCCGCGGTTAAACCAGCTTGTCAGCAGATGCTGCATGTCGGCATCTAGCGGTTCAAGGTGACGATTTTCCTTGATCAGACCCAGAAGCGTTTCACGCATATCGACAATCGCGCGCGTGCCGCCCGGTGCCATATTGATCCGGCGCAGAAGCTCCTGCCGGGCAGGTTCTGACGCATGGGTCAGAACCGCCAGATTGGCTTCGGACGGATCGCTGGCAAAGGCCTCGCTTGCCTTCTTGACTTCGGTGCGGTTGGCACTGAAATCATTCTGCATCATCTCGAAAAAGCGCAGATGATCCTCTTCCGGCAGGGTTTCCCACATGCGGACCACTTCGCGGGCAACGGCCGTTCCGCGGGCCTCGCCCTTTTGCGACACAAGGTCCTTGCACATGGCGGTCAGCTGGGCAAACGGGTCTTGCGGTGTCGACAGCGGCAGGTCGAGCAACTCCCGGCCGCGATCAGCAATACTCGATATCCAGCTTCTGACGGAAATTCCCGACATTTTAGCGTCCCCCTATGACCGTTTCGGGAAGCCAGGTGGCGATTTCCGGGAAGAAGCACAGAACCACGATGGCCACCACCATGCAAAGCACATAGGGCATGGCACCCCTAAGGATGGTTTGCAGGCGGATATCGGGTGCAATCCCGTTAATCACATAGAGGTTCAGTCCGACCGGCGGTGTGATCAGGCCGATTTCCATATTGATCGTGAGGATCACGGCAAACCAGTAGGGATCGAAACCGGCATTGATGATCACCGGCAAAAGGATCGGAGCCGACATCAGGATCACGGCGACCGGCGGCAGGAAGAAGCCGCAGATCAGCAGGAACACATTGATAAAGCCCATCAGGACCCAGCGATTGACTTCAAGCGCGGTGATCCATTGTGCAATCGACTGGGTAATGAACAGCGAGGACAGCATATAGCTGAACAGACCGGCAGCCCCGATGATCAGAAGGATCATGACCGACTCTTTGGTCGTGTCGCGCATGATGTGCCAAAGCTTGCCCGGCTGCCACATGCGATAAATGATCATCGCCATGATCAGACAGAACAGCGCCCCGACACCCGCTGTTTCGGACGGTGTTGCCACCCCGCCATAAAGCGCAAACAGAACCGCGCAGATGATTGCGATGAAGGGCAGAACGCGCGGAAGGATTTCAAACTTTTCCTTCCAGCTATAAGTCACCGATGCAAGTGCAACCGATGCATTGCCCTGACGCCAGGTAGAATAAAGCGACCATGCCATGAAAAACATCGTCAACATCAGACCGGGCAGAAGACCGGCCAAAAACAGCCGCCCGATAGAGGTGTCGGTCGAGATGCCG
>CAMPHD010000458.1 GCA_946885765.1 uncultured Thalassospira sp. | reverse complement strand
AGGTCGAAGTCGACGCCTTCGGGGATGGCATCGGCATCGCCGACCCAGACGATTTTATCGCCCTTGATCGCGACGGCACCACTATCAATCATACAATATGATAATTGATCTTTGCCCGGTGCTTTATCGATCGCGACAATTTTCGCATTTCCCAAAAGCATGTAAAGCTCACCCTTGATAAGTCTGTTATTAAATATAATATGTACGTACATAATATCACTGTCAAGACGGGTATAGGCAATGACGGTTATCTGGGCAAATCAGGCACTTACGACTTCGGGTTGGGAAAACAACGTTCTGATCGAGATCGATGAAAGCGGCAGAATATCTAGCGTTCAGGCCGATTCCCCTGCTGCTGGCAACCGTGTCGGCACGCTATTGCCCGCGATATCAAACCTGCACAGCCACGCGTTCCAGCGTTCGATGGCCGGACTGACCGAAAAACGTGGCCCCGATCCCCGTGACACCTTCTGGACATGGCGGCAATTGATGTTCCGCTTCCTGGATCAGCTCACCCCGGATCACGTGCAGGACATTGCGGCCTTTGTGCAAATGGAAATGCTCGAAGCCGGTTACGCCAACAATACCGAGTTCCATTACCTGCATCACCAACCGGGCGGCGTTCCCTATGCCAATATCGCCGAGATGGCCGAACGCATCGCGGCGGCGGCAAACATCACCGGTATCGGCCTGACGCTTTTGCCCGTGCATTACCAGTTCGGCGGTTGCGACAAACGGCCGCTTGGCGCGGGGCAAATCCGGTTTGGCAATGATGCGGAACGTTTTGCCAGACTGTATGAGGAAAGCGAAAAGGCGTTAAAATCCCTGCCGTCCGACACACGCATGGGGGTTGCCCCCCATTCGCTGCGCGCTGTTGGCCGCGAGGACCTGATCACCACCACGCGCCTGTCAAAGGACGGCCCTGTTCACATGCATCTGGCCGAACAGGTCGCCGAAGTCGAGGAGGTCGCAGCATCCTGGGGCAAGCGCCCGGTCGAATGGCTGCTTGAAAATGCCGATGTCGATGAAAACTGGTGCCTGATCCATTGCACGCAGATGCAGGAACACGAGACGCTTGGACTCGCCAAAACCGGGGCGGTTGCCGGACTTTGCCCGATCACCGAAAGCAGCCTTGGCGACGGTATCTTTGATGGTGTGCGCTATCTGAATGCGGGTGGAAATATCGGTGTCGGATCGGATTCCAACATTCGCATTTCACTTTCCGAAGAGATCCGCACGCTGGAATACAGCCAGCGTCTGCGCGACAAATCGCGTGCCGCCCTTGCCACCCCGGAAAAATCCACCGCCCGCCGGTTGTTTGATGCGGTTGCCAAGGGTGGCGCACAGGCCGCAGGCCGCGATGCCGGCCGGATCGAGGTCGGAGCACTTGCCGATCTGATGGCGCTTGATGGCGCGGCAGTTGACCTTATCGGTCGGACAGGCGATACGATCCTCGATACATATGTCTTTGCCGGAGATGATCGCATGGTGCGTGATGTCTGGTCGGCCGGTCGCCATGTTGTGACCGAGGGCCGCCATATCGCGCACGATACGATCACCAACCGGTATCGCAAGGTGATGGAACAACTCAAGGAAGCGGTGTGAGCACCACCACGGAACTGACAAACTGGCAATCGGTCCATGACGAGGTCCTGCGCCGCATTCACACCCGTGAATGGAAACCCGGCGACCAGATCCCCAAGGAGGTCGAGCTGGCCGAGGAACTGGGCTGCGCACGTGCGACCGTCAACCGGGCACTCCGCGAACTTGCCGCCGAGGGCTTCCTTGACCGCCGCCGCAAGGCCGGAACCCGTGTCGCCGCCCACCCGGTGCGACGTGCGCGGCTTGATATTCCTGTCATACGGCTGGAGATCGAAGGACGCGGCCAGAAATATACCTATGGCCTGCTGTTAAGCGAACGCCGCAGCCCGCCACCGGAAATCTGCGCCAATCTGGGTGTCACATCTGATAGCGACATGCTGCATATCACCTCGCTGCATCTGGCCGATGGCAAGCCCTATATGTTTGAAGAACGCTGGGTTTCGGTCGCTGCCACACCGGAAATTGTTGATGCTGACCTCTCGAAAATCAGTGCCAATGAATGGCTGGTGCTCCATGCCCCCTACACCAAAGGCGACATTTCATTTTCCGCCGTGCTGGCATCCGAAAACGAAGCCAAAATCCTGCGCACCCAAAAGAATGAGCCGCTGTTCCTGATCGAACGCACGACCTGGGAAGGGGAAAAGGGCATTACCTCCGCCCGGCTGGTGTTTGCGCCGGGATATCGGATGCATACGGCGCTTTAGACTTTCTGAAAAAAGTTCTTGATTTGTTCTTTTGTTTGTGGCATAAGAGTAAAGTCAACGGGAGAAATGCACCCGGACCGAAACCCGCAAAGCCAGATGCGCTTTGCGGGTTTTTGCGTTTGGGGCCGGATCAAAGAGGTGATCAGGATGCAACGGCAAAGATTGAGGCAGGGCAGCGGGGCGATCCGCAGGATACGGGTCGGCGGATGGCGGAGCCATTACGGCGGTATTTTGCGCCCAGTCTAACACGCTTTTAACACGCTTATTTGTCATGACGGGAGAGGTGCGTCTTGTCGGGGAAGCGACCCCGAATTTGCCGGAAGGGGCAGCAATGGCAGCAGTGGCCGCAGTGATTTGTGGCCCGGCGACGGTGGACAGGTTGGGGGGGCAGTACGCCTGAAATCCGTCTGCAGGCGACAATGGCGAACGCCCGAGGTT
>CAMPHD010000457.1 GCA_946885765.1 uncultured Thalassospira sp. | reverse complement strand
GCCTATGCCGCCACCGCCGCCGAATTGGGTGCGGAACTGACCCTGCCTGAGATTTCGCAAACCGTGATCCTGACGCGTACCGCCATGCGGTCATCCGCCATGCCCGAAGGCGAAAGCCTGGCTGAGCTTGGCCGTTCGCGCGCCACGCTTGCAGTGCATTTGTCGATCAATAATCTGGTCAATGTTGTCCGTGATCTGGTGCCGCATTACGGCGAAGATTGCCCGGTAGTGGTCGCCTATCGCGTCACATGGCCCGATCAGCAATTCATCCACGGCACACTTGGCGATATCCGCGCCAAGGTCAAAGGCAGCGGTATCACGCGGACCGCCCTGATCATGGTGGGCGAGGTCTTTGGCCGTAAGGATTTCACCGATTCCCGCCTTTATGCCGCCGATCACACCCATGTTTTGCGCCCGGCAAAAACCGCCAAGCTGTAACCGAACTGTAAAACGCCCGTTTTTTGCGCAATCGGCCAAACAGCCCGGCCCAAATTTTCAGCAAAGTCCGATTTTGCTGAAAAAAGAAACATTTCAACCGTGAACATGCTTGACCACTCCCGATAGCCCCGCCTTTAATCACAGGGCAAGCAAGGGGAGTGTGCATGTTCAACGAAATGATGATGAACGATGAAGTACGCGAACCTTATCGCGCACTGGTTGACTGGATGGAGGCCAGCGGGCCCGAAACCCTCCAGCAGAAGCGACTTGAGGCAGAAACACTCTTTCGCAAAATCGGCATCACCTTCGCGGTCTATGGCGAAGGAGGCGATCCGGAACGGCTGATCCCGTTCGATCTTATTCCACGCATTTTCACCGCCATGGAATGGCGCAAGCTCGAACGCGGCGTCAAGCAGCGTGCGCGTGCGCTCAACACCTTCCTGTATGATGTCTATCACAACGCCGAAATCATCAAGGCCGGGATCATCCCCGCCGATCTGGTATTTAAAAACGCCGCGTTCGAACCGGCCGTGATCGGCATTGATCCGCCGCGCAAGGTTTACAGCCACATTGTCGGCGTTGATGTCGTGCGCGTCGGGCCGGATGACTTCTATGTGCTGGAAGATAACTGCCGCACCCCGTCTGGCGTGTCGTATATGCTGGAAAACCGCGAAATCATGATGCGGATGTTCCCGGAACTGTTTTCGAAATTACGAATCGAACCAGTCGAAAGCTATCCGGACATGCTCCATAAAACGCTTAAAAGCATCGCGCCCAAACGGTGCGACCGCGAACCCAATATCGTGGTCCTGACACCGGGTGCGATGAATAGCGCCTATTACGAACATTCCTTCCTTGCTGACCAGATGGGTGTCGAACTTGTCGAAGGGCAGGATCTGTTCGTGTCCGAAGGCCGCGTCTATATGCGCACAACGCGCGGGCCCGCCCGGGTTGATGTGATTTATCGCCGGATTGATGATGAATATATCGATCCGCTGTGCTTCCGCCCCGACTCGGTTCTGGGCGTTCCCGGCCTGATGAATGTCTATCGTTCGGGCGGTGTCGCCATCTGCTCGGCCCCGGGGGCTGGCGTTGCCGATGACAAGGCGGTCTATACCTATGTGCCTGACATGATCCGGTTTTACCTTGGGCAGGAACCAATCCTGAACAATGTCCCGACATGGAAATGCGCCAATCCCGATGATCTGAAATATGTTCTGGAAAATCTTGGCGAGCTGGTCGTCAAGGAAGTCCACGGCTCGGGCGGTTACGGCATGCTGGTTGGCCCGGCATCAACAAAGGAAGAACAGGCAACCTATGCCGAACGCATCAAGGCCGATCCGGGCGATTTCATTGCCCAGCCGACCTTGGCCCTTTCCGCCTGTCCGACCTTCGTTGAAAGCGGCATCGCACCGCGCCATGTCGATTTCCGGCCCTTCTGCCTTGTCGGCGATGACATCCGCCTCACACCGGGTGGCCTGACCCGTGTTGCCATGCGCGAAGGATCACTTGTCGTCAACTCGTCGCAGGGCGGCGGGGTGAAAGACACCTGGATCATGGCCGAGTAGAGAAGAAAAGGAAGTCACATGCTTAGTCGTACAGCTGACAACCTTTTCTGGTTGTCCCGTTACGTGGAACGGGCCGAAAATATGGCCCGACTGATGGAGATGGGTTATCGCATGGCCCTGATGCCGGCTGCCGGTGACGGTAACCGGTCGGAATGGGCGTCTGTCCTGTCGGCATCGGGTTGCGCGCAGGGTTATGATCCAGACATGCCGCTGCGTCAGGCAGAAGTTAGCGATTATCTGAT
Organism: uncultured Thalassospira sp.; assembly: GCA_946885765.1. The sequence continues at coordinate 504 of CAMPHD010000457.1, read as the reverse complement.
CTTTAACCGCGATAATCCGTCATCGATCCTGAACTGTTTTGAAAATGCACGCGCCAATGCGCGCGCCATGCGTACCGCCATCACCGCCGAAATGTGGGAAGCATTGAACAATGCCCTGATGGAATTGCGCCGAACAGCAATGCATAACCTTGCAAAAACCGATCTGCCGGAATTCATCGATTGGGTCAAACGGCAGGGTGCTTTGTTTCGCGGGGCAACCGATTCAACAATCCTGCGTAACGACGGATACGATTTCATCCGTCTGGGCATTTTTATTGAACGCGCGGATAACACCGCACGATTGCTTGACGTGAAATATTACGTCCTGCTACCGGAAACCAGCATGGTTGGCGATGGCGTCGATAATTACCAATGGACCACGGTTCTGCGCGCTGCATCGTCTTTGCGCGCCTTCCACTGGGTTTATCGCGACGATTATTCTCCCTATCACATCGCGCATTTCCTGATCCTCAACCCATTCAGCCCCCGGTCGCTGGCCCATTG
>CAMPHD010000456.1 GCA_946885765.1 uncultured Thalassospira sp. | reverse complement strand
GGCGATATCGCCCGATGCTTCGGCCTGTGATACCGCACGTTCGGCTTCGATTTTTTGTGCACGCAGAACGCCGATCCGGCCCTGCTCCACCGCAAGCGTCGCCTTGGCGGCGGCGACCTGTGCCTCTGCCGTTTGACGGTCGGCCTTGGCATAATCGAATTTCTGGCGGCTGGCCGCACCTTTTTTCACCAGATCCTCGTAACGCGCGTAATCCTCGGACGTGCGATCGAGTTCGACCTTTGCAATGCGGACATTGGCTTCGGCCTGATTGATGGCGGCCATCTGAAGAGTGATCTGTTCGTCCATGGTCTGAACCGCGGCACGGCGCGCATCAAGCGCGGCATCCGCCTGTTTCAGTTCGGCCCGGTAATCTTCGTCCTTGATGGACAGCATCAGTTCGCCCTTGCGCACAGGCTGGTTTTCCGCAACCCGAAGATCACCGACATAGCCCGAAACCTTGGGCGAAATCGCGACTTCATCTGCCTGCAAATAGGCATTGTCGGTGGATTCGTGGAACTGACCCTCGGTCACCCAATAGAACCCGTAATAACCGCCGCCACCGATAATCGCCGCGGCGATCAGGGGCAGTATGACTTTTTTCACACTCATCGTCCGTTTGATCCTTTTGGTATTGATCAGTACCATTTGAACCTTTATGGTACTATTGAGTACCAATCGTCAAGTGCAGAATTGGAACAATTGTTTGTCCGAAACGCGAAATATCGACCCAAGAACCCTGAAACGCCGCGAAGCTCTTATTGATGCGGCCCGTGAACTTTTTTGCGAGCATGGCCTTTCTGGCACGACGCTTGAGATGATCACGGCCGAGGCAGGTGGATCACGTCGGACAATTTACGAGCTGTTTGGCAATAAGGACGGCGTATTCGAGGCGGTGATCCGCGATTGCACGGGACGCGTCACATCAATTATGGCTGGTCTGGAATTATCGCAGATGCCATTGCGCGCCGCCCTGATCCATTTTGGCGAAACCCTGATGACGCTTTTGACCACGCCGGACACCATTCGCTATATGCGGTTGTTCCTGTCCGAAGTTCCGCGGTTTCCGCATCTGGGCAAGGTGTTTTATGAAAGCGGCCTGATGACCGGACGCCGGATCATCACATCCTATTTCGAACGCCAGATGAACGAGGGAACCTTTCCCAAAGGCGATCCGAAACAGGCGGCGGTGTTTTTCACAAGCCTGCTTAAAGCCGATTATGATTTCCGGCAGATGACCTATGTCGGCTGGGAGCCGCATGCAAAGGATTTGCACGCCCATGTGATCGCGGCGGTCGATATGTTCCTGCGCGGATATGGAATAGACCCTGCGACCGTCGATCAGGAAATCGCGGTCGAGGCGTAATCGGTAACACCCGTTTTCAGAACATGATCAGCAGCCGATAGGCAATCGGCCCCATCATCGTGATCACCCCGATCCAGACAAGAGCAAGCCCCCATCCCCGGTCGCGGAAGCTGTATCCAACGCCCAAAAGGCAAAAGCCGACAATACACAACGCGATGATGATATTGGTTTCATAAGGCAGGTTCATGGAATCCCCCATGTGGTTCCGGTTTGACGATGCCGGAGTCTTCCCCCTTGAACCCGACAAATGCGAGTTTGACCCATTCCATAATCATTTTCTTTGATCAGGATCATGCCGCCGCACATGACATGCCCCCTGCCCGTCTTTTGCATATTAATTCAGGTAATGGTGTAAATATCGGGCAAACCAGCGTTTTTCCGGATCATCTCATAACCGATCAAAGCGCAAAAACCCGCCAGTTTTCGCCTTGCGCGAAAGTCTTAACAAGGATGTTGCGCCGCCCTCTTTGATTTTCTGGTTTCATCCTGTATGTTGCGCTCTCCCGACGCGGCCAGGGCGCTCCCTCGCGCGCCGGATGAAATGTCAAATGGCAGCCGCGCTGTATCCTGGCCGCGGCCAGAAAGGGAGTATTCCATGAGCAAGATTCAAGTGAAGAACCCCGTCGTCGAGCTCGACGGCGATGAAATGACCCGGATCATCTGGGACTTCATTAAAACCAAACTGATCCTGCCGTATCTCGACATTGATCTTAAATATTACGATCTGTCGGTTCAGAAACGTGACGAAACCAACGACCAGATCACCATTGATGCGGCAAACGCCATCAAGGAACATCGCGTTGGCGTCAAATGCGCGACCATCACCCCGGACGAAGAACGTGTAACGGAATTCGGCCTGAAAAAGATGTGGAAGTCGCCGAATGGCACCATCCGCAACATCATTGGCGGTACCGTTTTCCGCCAGCCGATCATTTGTTCGAACGTTCCGCGTCTGGTTCCGGGTTGGACACAGCCGATTGTTATCGGACGTCATGCTTTTGGTGACCAGTACCGCGCGACCGACTTCAAGGTTCCGGGTGCAGGCAAGCTGACCATCAAGTTCCAGCCGGCAGACGGCGGGGACGCCATCGAGCACGAAGTATTCGACTTCCCGTCTTCGGGCGTTGCGATGTCGATGTACAACCTTGATGAAAGCATCATCGGTTTTGCACGTGCAAGCTTGAACTATGGTCTTAATCTTGGCTGGCCGGTTTACCTGTCGACCAAGAACACGATCATGAAAGCCTATGACGGTCGTTTCAAGGATCTGTTCGAAGAAATCTATCAGACCGAATTTGCCGACAAGTTCAAGGCTGCTGGCATCACCTATGAACACCGCCTGATCGATGACATGGTTGCATGCGCGATGAAGTGGAATGGTGGTTTCGTCTGGGC
>CAMPHD010000455.1 GCA_946885765.1 uncultured Thalassospira sp. | reverse complement strand
CAACAGACAAACCGCATAAAAGGCAGGCCCGGCAATGACATCTGCAAAATCCGTCAGCTTGGTCAGCGCGACCAGAAGTCCGATCAGAAACACATCCAGCATCGACCAGGGACGGATCACCGCCAGAACCCGCCAGACCGCGCGCAGGCCGGGCACGACAAAGCCGAAATAAAGCGGTGCAAGAACATAGATATACGCCCCGATCAACATCAGCGGGGCCGCAATTGATGTTAACGCGACCATAAAGGCCAGAAACGGAAAACCTTCCTGCCAGAAGGTTGCAACCCCGCTCAGCAGTGTGTTGCTTTCGGTGCGCCCTTCCATGGCAAAGGTCAGGATCGGAAATGAATTGGCAATCAGAAACAGCACAAGGGCAGTGATGGCAAACGCCAGCGGTCGCTCGACCGTACCTTTCTGCGCCTGATACAAAGGCGACCCGCACCGCATGCAACGCGCGACAAAGCCCGGCGGGATGTCGTCTTCGACATGCAGGTAATCGCAATGTTCACAGGCGACAAGGCGATGCGACATTCAATCTTCCCGTTTCCACAAGGCGTTGGCGCACAGTCTGGAACTGAACTGTCTGGAAGTCATGCGAGTAAGCGGCAGAATTCATCCCCTGTCAAATCCGATTGGCAAATCCGATTGATCGGCATGCTATATGGCCAAATCCGAAAATAAACGCGATCCCAACCGTTTAGTTCCCGATTTAGGGCAAATAATGGCGCGCTTCACCCAGTACGATCTCGTTTACCTGCGACAGCAATCCGCTTTGCATATTCCAGTGATGCCAATAAAGCGGCCGTTCGATCACATGCGGGCATGGCTGCACCAGTCGCCCGCTTTGCAATCCTTCCGTTGCCTGGTGTTCCTCGACCACGGCATAGGCGATGCCCTGTTCGGCCACCGTGACAAACCCTTGAGAACTTGGCACGGTATGAGCCGGGAATTCGCCTGGCACCAATCCAAAATACCAGTTCAGGAACTGGTTTTGCAATTCGTCATGGCGCGAAAAATTCACCGCCGGGCAGGATCTCAACGCATCTGCCGTCACCCCCTTGGCAAAATACCGATCCCTGAATTCCGGCGACACCACCATGATATAGCGCATCGTGCCCAGCGTCCGCACCCGGCATCCCTGTATTGGATCAGGTCGCAAACTGACCGCGCCCAAAACCGTTCCAGCCTGAAGTGCCTCGTGATTAAGGGCCTCGTCATCGACCGTCAGATGCACCAGAAGGTCAAGCTCATCAAACAGCCTCTTAGGCACATTGACAAACCACGTCGCCAGACTGTCGGCATTCACCGCAATCGCGATCTGGCCGAAATGGCTGGCAGAATGCAGCTTTGGCAATTCCTCATATAATTCCTGCTCAAGCAGGCTGACACGCTGATAATGCTGCAAAAGCCGCTTGCCCGCATCGGTAGCGGCAATCGGTTTGGACCGAATGATCAATGGCTGCCCCAACCGGTCCTCCAGCAACTTGACCCGCTGCGATATCGCCGACTGCGTCAAACCAAGATCGCGCGCCGCCTTGTCGAAACTGCCATGACGGATCACTTCGGCACTGGCTTGCAACAGTTTGTAATCAATCATTTTCACCCCTACCTCACCCAGCAGTCACACGCCTATTCATAGATGTATCACTTGCCGCCAAGAATGTATCACCAACACAGAGCTGCCTCGCCTGCCACCAAGAACGTATCGCGCCCATCGGATCACCTGTTGCCACAACTAGCTGCTGCACTGCCTTAACAGCTTGCGAGCCGAACGATGCCGGGGCTGGTCATACGCTGCCTCGCGCATTCCAATCATAAAATTTACTAATACTACATCATGATAATTCGATTTTCTTATTTATTAAACCTGCTATCCCTGCCCCATCAACAGCGATTTTGCGGGATAGAAAATGCTTCTGACCTTTGCGACCGGATTTGGCCTTGGTGGCGGACTGATCATTGCGATTGGCGCGCAGAACGCCTTTGTTCTTGGGCAGGGTTTACGCCGCAATCATCCGGTGATGGTGGCATTTGTCTGTGCGCTGTGTGATGCCATCCTGATCGCTGCCGGAGTTGCCGGTCTGGGGACGCTGGTTGCCACTTACCCGATCCTGACCAAAATCGCGGCATGGGGCGGTGCTGCCTTTCTGATCTGGTACGGGTTTGCAGCACTCAGGCGTCTGTTTGAAACCGAAACCCTGTCAGAAAGCGATGTCAGGCAGGCGGGTTGGAAGGCAGTGCTGACGACAACGCTTGCGGTCACACTTCTGAACCCGCATGTCTATCTTGATACCGTTGTCATGCTGGGCGGGATTGGCGGGCAGTTCCCCGCCGACGAACGGCTGACCTTTGCACTTGGGGCGATGAGCGCAAGCTTCGTCTGGTTCTTTGCCATCGCGCTTGGCGCCGCGTGGCTGGCCCCCTATGTCGCGCGACCGATCACCTGGAAAATCATTGATGGCGTAACCTGTGCGGTGATGTGGCTGGTTGCCTACACGCTGATCGCACCGGAAATCGCGCTTCTGCTTCATTCCTGAGGAAAAATGAATAATTGACGTGATTAAACACTTTTTATGAAGAATATGGATCGGGCGGCTTATTTGCCCATCGCTTCCTTGAAATGCTGACGACAGACCGAGACATATCGATCATTGCCACCGATTTCGACCTGGGCCCCCTCGCGCACCGTATTGCCGTTTTCATCAACGCGCAGAACCATTCCGGCCTTGCGTCCGCAATGACAGATCGTCTTAAGCTCGCTTAGTT
>CAMPHD010000454.1 GCA_946885765.1 uncultured Thalassospira sp. | reverse complement strand
GAAAGACGCAACGCATCCAAAATCACATCAACGGAGTCGCACAGGATCGCCCCATCGCGGATCAGGCTGTTGGGGCCTGCCGCACGTGGATCGGTCGGACTGCCCGGAACGGCAAAAACATCGCGGCCCTGTTCACCGGCAAAACGTGCGGTTATCAGCGATCCGGAATTGCGTCCGGCCTCGACCACGACAATACCGTGTGACAGGCCGGAAATGATCCGGTTGCGCCTTGGAAAATGCCGCGCCTGCGGATTTAACCCCGGCGGCATTTCCGAAATCACGCAGCCATTTTCGCAAAGCTTGCGATACAGATCGGCATGTTCACGCGGATAAATCACATCCACACCGCCGCCCAGAACCGCAACGGTGCCGCCATTTGCATGTGCGACTTGCAGGCAGGCATCATGAACCGCCCCATCAATCCCGCGCGCCATGCCCGATGCGACAACATATCCGGCTTCGCACAGGGCGGCGGACAAACGTCGGGCAAAACCGCATCCATTGGCCGATGCATTGCGGGCGCCGACGATCCCGATGGTTGGCCTGGTTAAAAGTTCAACACGGCCCAGCGCATAAAAATAGGGTGGGGCATCTTCAATCGCGGCCAGCATCGCCGGATATTCCGGATCACCGATTATGATTGGTTTGGCATCGCAGGCACGCGCCTGATCAATTTCGGCAATCGTGTCTTCGCGCGTTGCCAGAACAATCTGCCGCTTGCCACCGGTGTGCGCGATGATATCGGGCAGGGCATCAATGGCATTGCGCGCCGATCCGAACCGTTCGATCAGCTTGCGAAATGTGACCGGCCCGACATTGGCACTGCGCGCCAGTCGCATACGTGCGAGGCGTTCGGATTGCGGTAATCGTATCGGTTGTTGTGTATCTGAAACCATAACGCCCGGATTGTGATCATCCGGGCGTTGTTTCGTCAAGCTATTCGAATTGCGGCTTATTCTTCGCTGGCTGTCGCGGCTTCTTTTTTCTTTTGGCCGATTTTGGGTTCTTCACCCTTAATCAGGCGACGGATATTGCTATGATGTGCCGCCCAGACAATCACAGCAAGGAAAATGGCAAGCCATCCGGCACCGGGATCATTGGCGATCAGGAAGGCGGCAATCGGTGCGGCAATCATGGCAATCAGGGCCGAAAGCGATGAAATGCGGAAAATCAGTGCCATGACAAGCCACGTTGCCGCCGCGACAAGCCCCATGATCCAGTTGACCGCGACAAGGGTGCCAAGGGTCGTGGCAACACCTTTACCGCCCTTGAAACGCAGCCAGACGGGGAACATATGCCCGATAACTGCGGCACCCCCGGCAAAAATTCCGGCCTCAGGGCTGACGAAATGGGTAAACAGCAGGGCTGCCGCTGCACCCTTGCCGACATCGCCGACAAGTGTCAGGAACGCCAGAAACTTGTTGCCGGTACGCAGCACGTTGGTCGCACCGATATTGCCTGATCCGATCTTGCGAATATCGCCAAGCCCGGCCATCCGCGTCAGAACAAGGCCAAACGGGATCGATCCCAGCAGATACCCGCAAAGGGTTGCAATCTGAAGCGACATTAGGGTTGCCTTGTAAGTGGCATCAAGTTCCATATTCACGCGCCTTCCGCGACAGAGGGATCGGCAAAGACTTCGCGGCCGTCAATGATGGTGCGAAGGACACGGCCCTGAGTCAGGCGGCCGTCAAATGGCGAGTTTTTCGATTTTGACTCGAACTGATAGGGATCGATCTTCCACGGACGATCCGGATCAAACAGCACCAGATCGGCAGCCGTGCCGATTTCAAGCGTACCGGCACCCTTGATGCGCACCAGTCCCGCCGGGGCCGTCGTTAGCTTGGTAATCACGTCAAGCATCGACATATGCCCGTTGTGATAAAGCTCAAGCGTGATCGGTAGAAGCGTTTCAAAGCCAACGCCACCGGCGGCGGCCTGCGCAAAAGGCAGGCGTTTCGAGTCAACATCCTGCGGATTATGGTCGGATGCGATGGCATCAATCGTGCCATCGGCAAGGCCCGCCACAATCGCCTGGCGGTCATCTTCGGACCGAAGTGGCGGCGACAGTTTGGCAAAGGTCCGGTAATCCGAAACCGCATTTTCATTAAGCGCGAAATAGAAGGGCGCGGTATCACATGTGACCTTAAGGCCGCGTTTCTTGGCCTTGCGGATCACCTCGACCGATTCTCCGGTCGATATATGGGCAAAATGCAGACGCCCGCCCGTCATTTCCACCAGTCGCAAATCGCGTTCGATCTGCATGACTTCGGCAAGTGGTGACACACCGCTAAGACCAAGACGCGTGGCAAGTTCGCCGCTATTCATTGACGCACCCTTGGAAAGTTCCGGTTCCTCGGGATGCTGGACGATCATGCCATCAAAGAATGTCGAATAGGACAGCGCCTGTCGCAGCAACCGGGCGCTGGCGATGGTTTTGATACCATCACAAAACGCCACCGCGCCGGCCTGATGCAAAAGGCCCATCTCGGTGATTTCGCCACCTTCGATGCCCTTTGACACCGCGCCATAGGCAAAAACCTTGGCAAGGCCGACCTTGCGTGCCCGGCGTGCGATAAATTCGACACCGGCCACATCGTCAATCACCGGATCGGTGTTGGGCAGGGCGATGATCGTGGTGATCCCGCCTGCGGCCGCCGAACGACCGGCGGTTTCAATGGTTTCCTGATGTTCGAACCCCGGATCGCGCAATTGCGCGCGCATGTCGACCAGCCCCGGCGCAAGGCATGCGCCCGCAGCATCAACA
>CAMPHD010000453.1 GCA_946885765.1 uncultured Thalassospira sp. | reverse complement strand
GGGCTTCTTCATCGGCACCATTGGTGATGACCTTGCCACCGCGCTTACCCATGACAATCGCCGTACCGGTATCCTGACACATCGGCAAAACGCCACCCGATGCAATATTGGCGTTTTTCAAAAGGTCCATCGCAACGAACTTGTCGTTCGGGGTAGCTTCCGGATCATCAAGGATTTTGCGCAACTGTTCGAGATGCCCCGGGCGCAGCAAATGCGAACAATCAAAAAACGCCTGAAGGGTCAGTTTTTCAATCGCCTCGGGTTCGATTTTCAAAAACGTCTCGCCATTGACCTCAACGGTCGAAACGCCTTCGTCGCCGATCTTGCGGTAAGGGGTCGTGTCCTTACCCTGCTCGAACATGGGTTTATAGACAAAATCACTCATGGGATAAGTTCTCGTCTCTCTCAAAAACAAGGTGGCAAAAACAAGGTGGGCTTGTTTTAATTTGTGCCGTTCATAACGCCAAACGCGGCAAATTTCCACGATACATTAGATGAACAAACTTCCGGCAATCGGCGGGAAACCGGGCCGGGCATGCAGGAAAGGAAAAAGGGCGAACCAAATGCCCGCCCCTTTGAAACTCATTTTTTACGAAACGCATCAAGGGCGATGACTTCGCCGCTTTCACCCTGCTCGACAGGCTTTTTCTTTTTGCGTTTGGCCGGTTCAGTCACCAGTTGCGGAGTGGTATCCTCGTCACCATCGACCAGATCGGCGTCAAGATCGTCATCTTCGTCGTAATCGAAATCTGCATCGTCCATTTCTTCTTCGACGCTGAAGGTCAGCATGAAGTTGGCGGACGGATCGACAAAGGCCAGCATGGCATCAAACGGGACAACCACGGTGGTTGGCATGCCATCAAAGCTCATGCCGACCGAAAAATGATCGTCTTCCGCTTTCAGGTCCCAGAACCGGTGCTGCAATACAACGGTGATATTGTCCGGATGCGCTTTACGCTGTCCTTCCGGCAAAGCAACGCCGGGATGATTGGTCTGGAACGTGATGTAATAGTGATGCTCGCCGAAAAGGCCTTCTTCGGCCACGCGCGAAAGGATCTGCTTCACCACGCCGCGCAGCGCCTGATCGACCATAAGGTCGTAACGGAATTCTTCCGGTTCCTGCATCGATAATCCTGTGTCTGGCGGGTTTCCTGATGATTTCAGAATGTACCCGTCATTTATATATGGCACCTGATCGCGTCATTTGCAGATGACGCGATTGAATTGCTTCTATTCATAACGGAGAGGGGAAAAAATACAAGAGCGGGGCGTTCTGTTGCTAGGTGCCCCATCCCCCACCAGACTACCGCTCCCGGCAATCGGAATTTCGCTTTGGTGCTAGTACCGCTTAGGCGGCAACAGCAACCGGAGCATTGTTGTCGTTTGCGTTTACAAACATTAGCCCGATAACGGTGGTACCATGCCGAGCGCCAACAGAGGCTTTTACTACACACGTCGATCCTATTTCGGCCCCAACATCTTCGCCTGAGTCGGACGAAGTCAGATAGATGAAAGTTGGTGGAGCCGCCGGGTACCGCCCCCGGGTCCGTAATGTCTATTCTGCCAAGTCGTGTAACGCCATAGTCGGGTTACCCCGACAGCCCCTATATAGGGCAAACGGGTCTGCTTTCGCAAGGGAATTGGCAAAAAGTTTCACCAGTTCGACCTTTGAGCAGACAATGCGAACGGACCACTCCCTGCCATATCACACCCAAGTCCTGTTACCGTCACCCGGTGACTTGCCGCCCCATCCATTGCCAACTATGCTGCCCCGAATACGATTCCGAACAACAGGATGCGGCATGCAGCAATATCTCGATCTGATGCGTTTGGTGCGCGATACCGGCGCGCATAAGGAAGATCGCACCGGTACTGGCACGGTATCGGTCTTTGGTCACCAGATGCGGTTTGACCTGTCAAAGGGCTTTCCGATGGTCACCACCAAAAAGCTGCATCTGAAATCGATCATCCATGAATTGCTGTGGTTCCTGGCGGGCGACACCAATGTCAAATATCTTCAGGACAATGGTGTGCGCATCTGGAACGAATGGGCCGATGAAAACGGCGAACTTGGCCCGGTTTATGGCGGCCAATGGCGGTCATGGCGCGGGGCGAACGGCGAAACCATCGACCAGATCACCCAGTTGATCGACCAGATCAAAAACAATCCCGACAGCCGCCGCCTGATCGTTTCGGCATGGAATGTCGCCGATGTGCCGAACATGGCGTTGCCACCATGCCACTGCCTGTTCCAGTTCTATGTCGCGGATGGAAAACTGTCCTGCCAGCTTTATCAGCGCAGTGCCGATATCTTTTTGGGCGTGCCGTTCAATATCGCATCCTATGCGTTGCTAACCATGATGATCGCACAGGTTTGCGACCTTGGTGTTGGCGACTTCGTCCATACGCTAGGCGATGCACATCTTTATACCAACCATCTTGAACAGGTCGAATTGCAGTTATCGCGCGAAACACGCCCGCTTCCGGAAATGAAAATCAATCCGGCGGTCAAATCGATCTTTGATTTCAAGTATGACGATTTCGAACTGACCGGCTATGACCCGCATCCGCATATCGCGGGCAAGGTGGCCGTCTAATGCCAGCCAACAATAACGACCGGATCGAACGGGTTGCCGTTGTTGCTGCCGCCAAGAACGGCGCTATTGGCAAGGATGGCTGGATGCCCTGGCACCTGCCCGAAGACCTTAAACGGTTCAAGGCACTTACCCTTGGCAAGCCGATGATCATGGGCCGTGTGACGTTCGAGGC
>CAMPHD010000452.1 GCA_946885765.1 uncultured Thalassospira sp. | reverse complement strand
CATCGGACCGAACGGTGCCGGAAAATCGACGCTGCTTAATGTGATTGTCGGCCGTTTGGCACCAAATCGCGGGCGGGTCCTGCTGGGCGATGAAGTGCTGACCGGCAAGCATCCCTACGAGATCAATCAGCTTGGCGTGGCGCGTGTTTTCCAGACCCCGGAAATCTTCCCGGATCTGTCATTGCTGCAAAATGTGATGGTGCCCGCCTTGGCCAAGCGTGATGGCGAGTTCAATATGAGCTTCCTTAAAAGCCTGTTTGCTGAGCGTGAAATTCGCGCCGAAGCCGAACATATGCTTGAAGATGTCGGGTTGATCGAACACAAGGATCATCTGGCAGGTTCCATGTCGCGCGGGGACAAACGCCGTCTTGAACTTGCCATGTGTCTGAGCCAGCGGCCGAAACTTTTCCTTCTGGATGAACCGACTGCCGGTATGTCGCGCCATGATACCAACCGCACGATTGATCTGCTGAAACGGATCAAGGAGCGCGGCATGACCAAGGTGATTATCGAACATGACATGCATGTCGTGTTCAGTCTGGCAGATCGCATCAGCGTTCTGGCGCAGGGCGCGATTATCGCCGAAGGCACACCGGAAGAGGTGCGCAACAATCCCAAGGTCAAGGAAGCCTATCTCGGAGGGGAAACGGTATGAATGCGGTCCCGACAACCAAACCCGTCATCAAACAGGGTGGCGATCCGGCCTTTTTCTCGGTCTACGATCTGCATGCCTATTACGGTGAAAGCTATATCGTGCAGGGGGTGAGTTTTGACATCCGGGAGGGCGAAATTCTTGCCCTTCTGGGGCGTAACGGGGCAGGCAAAACATCGACCTTGCGCGCGCTTGCGCGGATGGCTGACCCGGAGCTCAAGCATGGGGAAATCTGGCTTGATCATCAGCCACTTCACACCATGAAGGCCTGGCAGGCTGCGCGTCTTGGTTTGCAGCTTGTCCCCGAAGATCGCCGGATCATTCCGGGCATGACGGTTGAGCAGAATCTTGAACTGGCCCAGATTGCCGAGCCGATTGGCTGGTCGATCCAGCGCATTTACGAACTGTTCCCCCGTCTTGGCGAACGGGCCGAGCAGGAAGCGATCACTCTTTCGGGGGGGGAGCAGCAGATGCTGGCAATCGGAAGGGCATTGGCACGTGATATCAAGCTGCTGTTGCTTGACGAACCGTATGAAGGCCTTGCACCGGTGATTGTGCAGGAAATCGAAAAGACGCTTCAAAATGTCAAAAAGCTTGGCATCACCACCATTATTGTCGAGCAGAACGCGATTGCGGCACTCAAGCTTGCGGATCGCGCCATCATCATGGATAGCGGGCAGATCGTGTTTGATGGAACTGCGCAGGCGGTTCTCGATAACGAGGAACTGCGCGACCAGTATCTTGCGATCTGATCTTGTGACCATACAGGGGGAGGCGCCCGGCATCTTTGGGTAAGGGTATGCCGGGATGTCAAAAGGCCGCGCCATCGGGCGCGGTCTTTTTATGTTTGGGGTATGGCGCGCGGGTCAGGGTGCTTCGACAGCCAGTCCCTCAAAGTCCTTGAGCACGTTCAGAACGATCGAGGTTTTGACATGCTGGACGGAATCGTGGGGCAGCAAAACCTCGTTCACGAAATGCGAAAGGGCGGCAAGGTCCCTGGTCACGACCTTAAGGTGATAATCCATTTCCCCGGTCAGGGAATAGGCTTCCAGCACTTCGGGAAGGTCTGCGAGCAGTTCGGAAAACCGTTTGGCATTGTCGCGATTATGCGTCGCCAGGGTTACGGAAATCACCACCATCAGGCCAAGGCCCATTTTCTGCCGGTCAATATCGGCGCGGTATCCGCGAATGAAACCTTCGGTCTCAAGCCGGGCGCGGCGGCGCGAACATTGTGACGGCGATAATGCGATCCGTTCTGACAGATCATTGTTGGTCAGACGCCCGTCGCGTTGCAATTCGGCCAGCAGTTTCAGATCAAGTTTATCAAGCTGCGTCATTCATGCACCATTTGGATCATTGACGCATGATATGTGTATGAAATGCCGAAAATCAACCGTGAATGCACGCACATTGCGGCCGAACTGGCGCAAGATAGGTCCATAGCAAGAACCTTTCTAATTCCAGATCAAGGAGCCTTCGATGGGACCGTTTCCACATGATGCCCCCCGCGCAACGATCACTGCCGATAACCCGGCCGGAACCGATGGCTTTGAGTTCGTCGAATTTGCCCATGAAGAGGCTGAAAAGCTTGAAACCCTGTTTACGCGCATGGGCTATACGCCGGTTGCCAGACACAAATCAAAGAACATCACCCTCTGGCGTCAGGGTGACATCAACTACATCCTGAATGCCGAGCCCGGTTCGCACGGGATGAAATTTGTCGAAAAGCACGGCCCCTGTGCACCGTCGATGGCGTGGCGTGTGGTTGATGCCAAACATGCCTTTGATCACGCGGTTTCCAAGGGTGCGAAGCCGTATACTGGCGATGACAAAACCCTTGATGTCCCGGCGATTGTCGGCATTGGCGGGTCGATTTTGTATTTCGTTGATGCGTATGGTGAAACCGGTTCGGCCTATGACGCGGAATTTGACTGGCTGGGTGAACGCGACCCGAAACCCGAAGGGGTCGGGTTTTATTATCTCGACCATCTGACGCATAATGTCTATCGCGGCAACATGGATAAATGGTGGGATTTCTATCGAGACCTGTTCAATTTCAAGCAGATCCACTTCTTTGATATTGCGGGCAAAATTACCGGTCTGGTCAGCCGGGCGATCAC
>CAMPHD010000451.1 GCA_946885765.1 uncultured Thalassospira sp. | reverse complement strand
GAGCTGAGGCTGGTGTCGTGGCACAGCACCTCCGGGCGGAACGTGTCCCGGTCGGTGACCTCGATCTTCGTCCCGTCGAGATCGAACTTCCAGCTGTGGAAGGGGCAGGCGAAGTTGTTCTGCGACCCGAAATCGTCCGTCACCAGCCTATCAATTTCTCCGCTTTAGAGCATCTCGCCCAGAACACGGTCAAGATCATTGGCAAACCTGTCGCGATAGGGCCACTGTCCGTTCGGGTCCGGGCCAAACACGACATAACCGGCTTCGTGCCCGATAATCGCGACCTCGTTAAATTTCCGCGCGGTTTCGGGAGGGATGTCAAGTTCCCGTAACCCCGCGAGAATGGCCATGCGTTCATTGACATAGCAATCGACCCGCCCGGCCATCAGAAGGCGCAGATTGCTTGCTGTCGTGTTGGCTTCTTCAAGCTGGATATCGCCCTGCTCCACCATGGTGAAAAAGTCAGGCCCCGCCAGACGATACCCGGCATTATTGGCAAATTTCGCACCTTTGAAATCCTGCGGAAAATGATCAAGCATATGGCTTCGGACATAATCATCGTTGCAAATCGCAACCACGGTTTCCTGCAAGATTGGCACGGAATACCGTTCGATCCAGTCACGATCACTGCGGCGATAGGGCGGGAAATAGCCGATGATCTGCCCGGATTGCAGCATATCCATGCCCCGTTTGAACGGCATCGCGGCAAAGGTCACATTGTAATCGGGTAGTTTGTCAAATGCCTCGCGCAGGATGCGGACATAAATCCCGGCAGGCTGTATGCCATCTTCGAGATAGGCATAGGGGACGTTGTTTTCCTCGCCGAAAAGTTCGATCTGTATCGGCTCCTTTGCCGAGGCCGCGCACGATACCAGTGATATGAACGCGGCCCATAGCCACATTCCCCTTTTCCCAATCCCGTTATGCATTGTCTATTTTCTTGTTTTTCCCTGCACCACGATGGTGCCAAACCCTGTTGCGTCTGTCCTGCGAGTGCCAAGTTTGACATTTCGCGATTGCAACAGCAAAGGTCAATCCCCAGCAGGACGGCAATCTGATTTTAGCTTGGGATTATCGGTAGAATTATCAGGGATTTCATCGCAGGTCAGAAGCTTGCCCTGATGGCTTTGATTGCCATCGGCCGGGCGCAATGGAGGTACCGAAACAGGAATATGCACCAGCCTGCGTTTGCGTGCCGGGGTGCCGGTGCTGGCATAAAGCTGTTTGCCTGCTTCGACAATGGAGACCCCGGCAAAAGCCTTGAACAGACGCGATCCGACATTTTCGAACGCCTGCGACCAGCGCAGCAAAAACCGGATTTGGGTCGGGGGCAGGAAAAGTGCTCTGCTGTGCTGCACGGGCAGGAACATGTTTTCGCGCATCAGGTTTTGAAGTTGCGTGACGCTATAGGGATGGCCAAAACCGAAGGGTGTTTTTTCCGACCATGACCAGAGCGAGCTTCGGTTCGGTGTCACCACAACAATCCGGCCATTAGGCGTCAATACCCGCCAGCATTCGCGCATCAGACGGCGCATGGAATCGGAATGTTCGACCAGATGCACCAGCAGAATACGATCCATCGAGCTATCAGGCAGCGGCAGCATGGTTTCTTCGGTCAGGGCAACGTGATTATCCTCGCCGACCGGCCAATGCACACAGCCCTGCGGGGCAGGCATGAAAGCCAGCACGCGTTCCGCCTCGCCCATGAAGGGGCGCAGATAAGGTGTCGCATATCCGAAACCAAGCACGCGCATGCCGCGCACGTCCGACCACATGACGCGCAGTCTGCGCCGGATCAGACGGCGCGCGGCCTGTCCGAGGCTTCCGGCATAAAAACGGTGAAGATCAACAACATCCTGACGCATGAAAGCAGCCTAGCATCGAGTGATACGGGCGGGAACTTATTTACGCCTGTAGCACCCTATAGAAGCGCAAAAACTTTCCGCGATGCGTGATTGTTTTAAGAAGCTGCAAGCTGATAGGCTACCGCAAACAGCATTCACATATGTGAGGTCGGCCATGTCCGCAGGCGATGTCTTTGTCATTCCGTGTCTTTCCGACAATTATACCTATCTGGTGCGATGTCATGAAACCGGCACCACGGCGATTGTCGACCCGGGCGAAGCAGGCCCGGTGATCCGTGCGCTTGAAGATCGCGGCTGGACGCTTGATCTTGTGATCAACACCCATCACCACAACGACCATATCGGTGGCAATGCCCAGTTGATTACCAGATACGGTGCGAAACTGATCGGACCAAAGGCCGAAACCATGCGCATCCCCGGCATGGATCAGAAAGTGGCCGAGGGCGACGAGGTTATGATCGGGACGCTTGCCGGGCAGGTGTTTGACGTGCCGGGCCATACCAGCGGACATATTGCGTTTTATTTCCCGGCGGTGTCGGCCCTGTTTTCCGGCGACAGCCTGTTTGCGCTGGGCTGCGGTCGGTTGTTTGAAGGAACGCCTGATCAGATGTGGCAATCCCTGCAAAAATTTCGCGATTTGCCGGGCGATACGCTGGTGTATTGCGGGCATGAATATACCCAGTCAAACGCGCGTTTTGCGGCAACGATTGAAACCAGCAATGTCGCGCTTAAGGCGCATTGTGCCGAGATTGACGATCTGCGCGCACGCGGTATCCCGACCATCCCATCACGTCTGGACAAGGAACTGGCGACCAACCCGTTCCTGCGCGCCGATCAGGCACTGGTTGCCCGCGATCTTGGCATGGAAGGAGCCAGTGCCAACAAGATTTTTGCCGAAATCCGAGGCCGGAAGGATCGT
>CAMPHD010000450.1 GCA_946885765.1 uncultured Thalassospira sp. | reverse complement strand
CCACGCTGGGACTCCTGAAGATCAAGGTCGTCGCAAAAAAGCGGAAAAGCGGTGGCGCCGGCATGCACAGCATGCACCCGACGCCACGCCACCATTATTCGACGGAAAGAGCCATATCGAGGAATTCCTGCCCGTTCGGGGTTTCCTCGACAAATTTGGCGTAGGAAGTCTGCTTGGCGATATCCTGCCATGCCTTGAAATCGGCGTCGGTCAGATCGGCGATTTCAACACCGGCATCCTTGAAGACCTGGACGCTCGCGGCGTCTTCTTTGCGGGCTTCTTCGGAATAGAAGGCCTCTGCCTTTTTGGCAGCCGCAGCAAGGGCGTCTTTCTGGGCGTCGTTCAGGCCGTCATAGGTTTTCTTCGACATCAGAACCGGCTGATACATGAACCACAGGGCATTGGCGCCCGCCGGGGTATAGCATTTGACCTGCTCATAGATGCGGTACGAAACGAAGCTGGACGAACTGGTATTGGTGGCATCCAGAACGCCGGTCTGCATTGCCGGATAGATTTCCGAGCTTGGCATTGCCGCGATGGATGCACCGGCACCCTGAAGCATCTGTTCGAAAGATTTACCGGCTGCACGAATTTGCAGGCCTTTGACATCTTCCGGAACCCGGATGCAGCCCTTGGTCGAGGCAAAGCCACCGGCCAGCCAGCCCTTGGCAATGGTAACAACGCCGTTTTCGTTCAGGAGTTCTTCCATTTTGGCCATGAAGGGCGAATTGTTCAGGCGGTCGGCGTGGTCGTGGTTTTTGACCAGTGCCGGCATCAGGGTCAGGTTGGTTGCCGGAATACGACCACCGGCATAGGCCAGCGGATAGACGATCATGTCAAGCTGTCCGCGTTCCATCGGGGTCCATTGCTCGTTGGCTTTGAACAGGGAACCGGACGGGAAAATCTGGATTTCCAGATCGACATTGGCGGCTTTGACTTCATCGGCAACGATCTGTGCAACCTTGTGGCGGACGTCGCTGGTCGACCACTGGTGCGACAGTTTAAGCGTTTCCGCATCGGCGGTCGAAGACATGCCGAAGGCGGCGACAGACAGGGTGATGGCGGCGACGGACGCCGACAGGGTACGTTTGAAAATCTTCATCTTTTCCTCCCGGATGAAGCATGCGTTTCTGGATGCATTCTTGGCGCGTTTTCACGTCTTGTTATTGGTGCGATTTTCGCAATATCAAAAAGCGTTACAGATTTCTGGCATCCTGTCTATGGATTTTTGTATACCAGAAATGTGTATTGCAGTGCCACAGATGTGCGCTTGAGGATCGCAGCCATTTTCGCGGTTTTCTGCCGATTAACTTTTGCGTTGCAGCAGGATTTCGGTGCAAGGCAGCACGGAAAAGGCTTTGCGCAGTACCATTTTCTATGTTCTGGTATACCACGATTACAGCGCAAGGATGAGGATTTACATGTCACGGAACGGCAAGCTCGCCACCGATCTGGTTCAGAAACTTGAACGCGATATTGTCACCGGTGTTCTTAAACCCGGCGACAAGCTTGACGAGCGCAGCCTGTCGGAACGGTTCGGCGTTTCACGTACCCCGGTCCGCGAGGCCCTGCAAACGCTGGCGGGGTCCGGACTTGTTGCAACCATGCCACGGCGCGGGACGATTGTTGCCTCGATCACGGTGGCCGATCTGATCGAAATGTTCGAAGTCATGGCCGAACTGGAAGCCATGTGCGCCCGTCTTGCCGCACGTCGCATGCCACGTGCCGATATCGAAAAGCTGATAGCACTTGGCAATGAATGCAGCGAGCTTCAGGAACATGCGGATGCCGATGCCTATTACGAGGCCAACGTCAATTTCCACGAAGTGATCTATTCCGGATGCCGTAACAGCTTCCTTGAACGCCAGACCAAGAATGTACGCAACCGGCTGGCTCCTTATCGCCGTTTGCAGTTGCACCGGCCGGGGCGTGTGAAAAAATCCAATGCCGAACATTCCGAAATCCTCGAAGCGATTTCGACCGGCGATGCCGAACGGGCAGGCAGGCTGATGCACCAGCATGTCGCGGTACAGGGTGAGGCGTTAAACGATCTTCTTGCCATCGTACCGCGCGGTTATCTTGAACCGCTCGCAAGCTAGATTTCTGCGGAACTTTGCGCTAAAACCCGCGCATGGCAAAGAAACGTTTGGATCAATTGCTTGTTGAACGCGGACTGGTGGAAACCCGGTCCAAGGCGCAGGCTTTCATCATGGCAGGCAATGTCTTTAGCGGCGAGCAACGGCTGGATAAGCCGGGGCTGCAATGCAAGGAAGACATTTCATTGACCCTGCGCGGGCAACCCCATCCTTGGGTGTCGCGCGGCGGGCTCAAGCTTGAAAAGGGTCTGGCCGAGTTTGGTGTCAATGTTACCGGTTTTACCGGCATCGATGTCGGTTCCTCGACCGGCGGTTTTACCGATGTCCTGCTGCAAAACGGTGCGGCCAAAGTGTTTGCGGTTGATGTCGGACAGGGGCAGCTTGACTGGAAGCTGCGCAATGACGACCGGGTTGTCGTGATGGAAAAGACCAATGCGCGTCACATCACATCCGAACAAATTCCCGATCCCATTGATATCGTTGTCTGCGACGCCAGTTTCATCGGCCTTCGTACCGTGCTTCCGGCAAGCCTTGATCTGGTCAGGCCGGGCGGCTGGCTGATCGCGCTGATCAAACCGCAATTCGAAGTCGGCAAGGAACGCGTCGGGAAAAAGGGCGTGGTCCGTGAACCGGAACTGCATCAGGAAGTCTGTGATACCATTTCCGACTGGCTGGAAAATATGCCGGGC
>CAMPHD010000449.1 GCA_946885765.1 uncultured Thalassospira sp. | reverse complement strand
TTCGCCTATTTCAAGGTCTCCACCGCCGGGCTTGAACAAAGCCAGCGCCAGATGCAATCCGTTCTGCTGATCGGCTCGGTCCTGTGCATTCTGATGACGTCGGGGCTGATTTTCCTGTTCATGCAGCAAACCGTGTTGCGCCGACTGATCACAGCCGCCCAGTTCGTTTCCGAAATCCAGTTCGGCAAACTAAGCGCCCGCCTGAAACCGGCTGGCCGTGACGAGATCGGTACTCTTGAACGCGGCCTCAATACTATGGCTGAAAGCCTCGAACGGCGCACCAATCAGCACCAGATCGCTCAAGAAGCCCTTCGCGACAGCGAGGAACGCTTCCGCGACTTCACCCTGTCTTCTGCCGACTGGTACTGGGAAATGGGGCCGGATCTGAAGATCGCGTTTGCATCCTATAAATTCTATCAGCTGATCGAAGAACTGAACGGGTCCCCACAGGGTCAGTCCTTTGACAAGCTTGGCCTCAAGGCCGAAACCGATCACAGTTGGAACAGTCTGGTCAAACGGCTGGAAAGCCATCTGGCGTTTCAGAATTTTGAATTTTCGTGGCTCTCGCGCGACGGACAAAAACATTACGGTCGCATCAATGGCGTGCCGGTTTTTGATCTGGATGGCTCGTTCAAGGGGTATCGCGGTACCGGTAGCGACGTAACCTCACAGCACCGCGCAACCGAAGAACAGCAGGCCCTGCAACGCCAGCTCGCCACCTCGCAAAAGCTTGAGGCTGTCGGCCAGATGGCAGGCGGCGTGGCGCATGAATTCAATAACTGTCTTGCCGGAATTCTGAGCTTTGCCGAAGTTGCGCGCGCCAAAATTGATGATCCGGAACGGGTCAAAGAATATCTCGATCACGTGATCTCCCTTGGAGAACGCGCCACCAGTGTCGCCGATCAGCTTCTGATGTTCTCGCGCCGCCGGATTGATCAACCGACAATCGTTCAGGTCGATGCTGCGATTGCCGAAATGGAAAAGCTGCTGATCACCCTTCTGGAACACCGGATCGAATTGCAAATCTGGGCCAATGATGCCCCGCTTTACACCCGCGTTGACCCGACACAGCTTTCGGCCTGCATCCTCAATCTGGCGATCAATGCCCGTGATGCGATGCCCGAGGGCGGCACATTGCAGATTTCATGTTATGGCGCAACGGTTCCGACTGCCGATGAACGCTCCCCCGACGACGAGGATGATCTATTCCCCAAAGGTGCCAGTGGCGACTATGTGGTTGTAACGGTTCAGGATACCGGCACCGGTATCCCCGAAGACATCCTTGGCGATATTTTCGAACCCTTCTTCTCGACCAAGGAACCCGGCAAGGGCACAGGGCTTGGCCTGTCGATCGTCCATAGCTGGGTCGAAGAATCCAGTGGCTTCATCGACGTCGAAAGTGTCGAGGGCGAAGGCACAACCTTCTCGATCTATCTGCCCCGTTGCGAGGCTGGCAAAGCTGCGGCTTCTACCACGCACGAGATCGACTATTTCCCCGGCAATGGGGAACGGATTCTGATTGTTGATGATGAACAGTCATTGCGCACAACGGCCAAGATCATTCTTGAAGATGCCGGCTTTGACGCCATCGTCGCACGCAGTGCCGAAGAAGCCCTGCAGATCATCACGGAATCACAAAAGACCGACCGGATTGATGTCATTCTGACCGATGTGGTGATGACAGGGTTGAGCGGACCGCAACTTGCCATCGAGGCACAGCGTCAATACCCGGACCTTGCTGTGGTCTTCATGTCGGGATATCCCGCACGAACTCGCAGGGAAATGGAAAAGATGCTGGGCGATTATATCTTCGTCAAAAAGCCGTTCCGCCCGGCCCAGTTGCAAAAGGCCATCCACGAGGCCCTCGCCCACAAAACCGAACGTCAGCGGCTTTAAGACATTTGTCACCCGATTCGCCAAAAGCATAAGGACAATTTCGGGTTTCCTTACGCATCGCGGCAACACACGCAAAAATTCATTTGCGCATATCCCTCGCAAACCGTTGATTTGGCTACGATCACAAAAAAGTAATCGTGGATGGGGCATTGCTGTGACAGTTGTCACTTTAAAAGTGTTAATCGAAGCCTAATCTAAGAATCAGAAGCCGCGATACTGCCAACGGGCAGCTATCACAACTTCACGGAATTCGAGACGAGGACACAATGATCGGATCAGCAGGTTCAGGACTTAGTTCCGCAGCGCAGGCCGTAAATGACGCGATCACGCCGGGTGGTGGCAAAGATGGCGTATCCGCACCACTTGCCGCAGCAACTTCTTCTATCCAGAAGGCCCAGGGTCTAGCCCAGGTCATTGGCTCCATCGTTACGGAACATCAGCCGCTTGAGACCAGCGGCGCACGCGGTACCCGCGTCAATATTCTAACGTGATTTTTCCCTCTCGTTAGCTTCCTCGGGGTGGTTTAGACCACCCCTTTTTCTGTGTGCGTCCCTATCCACCGCTTCCCCAAAACCCACCCGCTTCAACGCCATGACAAAACCCGTTGATCATGCTAATGTTTTTGCAGTTTCAGAACGGATGAACTCATGGCAACCAACCGGATCGGCAGCAGCGCCACACAAACGGGCCTTCACGATGCCCGCTCCATGCCGCAGGGTGTGCCTTCCGGTGCGCGCGGGCGTATTGCCGCCAACACCGATCAACCATCATCTGACAGCTTCATCGCCGCCCAGCTTGCCCGTCTGCGCAATCTGATCGCAGCCGATCAGATTGACCACAACGCGCGGCGCGGCACCTATCTGAACATTCTTCTCTGATCCGGCTTATCCGGATCAGGCCTGTTATACAG
>CAMPHD010000448.1 GCA_946885765.1 uncultured Thalassospira sp. | reverse complement strand
AACGACGGTCTAAAGCCTGCATGAACAGCTTGGCGACTATCTGAAGACAATCAACCATCTGCAACGTGAACTGCATGAAACCCGTGAACGGTCCTACACCGATGGCCTGACCCGTGTTTCCAATCGGATGCATTTCGAGGAAACCCTGGCCAGTTGCTGCGTTGAGTTTGACACCGGCAACATTGACGAACCATTTTGCGTGATGATGGTCGATCTTGATCAGTTCAAGGTGGTGAATGACAAATATGGTCACCGGATCGGCGATGAAATCCTTGTTCTGATCGCATCCATGATCAAGGCAAACACCAAGGGCCGCGATCTAGTGGCGCGTTACGGCGGGGACGAGTTTGCAATCCTGTTGCCCCAGACACCGCTTAAGGATGCGATGATGCTGGCCGATGATATGAGCAAGCGCATCGCCGCGCGCGAGGTGCGTGCTAAATCCAGCGGAACGTCGTTCGGTCACATGACGGTTTCGGTCGGTGTGGCCGAATATGTGAAGGGCGAAGGAGCTGCCAAGGTCGTTGATCGTGCCGATAATGCGCTCTATCGGGCGAAAAAGAACGGTCGCAATCGTAACTTCGCTGCCGAATAGCTTGCCCGTCCCGTTCGGTGCATGCGTGCCATGAACCGGCCAGACTTGCATTAAAACCGCTAAAAGCGTATGAAACCAGCGCCCGGCAAGGAGGTTGAACTTGCCGGACTTTCCGTACTGGCAGCAGGTCAATAAGTGTGCCGCGCCGACGGAAGTGTTTTCCAGACCGGAATTGATCGTAAAAGGGCGAGCATGACAGAGCCGCGCGTTATTACATTTGGTTGTCGCCTTAACACCTATGAATCCGAGGTGATGCGTGACCATGCCAAAAACGCCGGTCTTGACGATGCGATCATCATCAATACATGCGCGGTTACGACCGAGGCAGAACGTCAGGCGCGGCAAAGCATCCGCCGCCTGCGCCGGGAAAATCCCGATGCCAAGATTTTTGTCACCGGTTGTGCTGTTCAGGTCAATCCCGACAAATTTGCCAAAATGACCGAGATCGACCGCATCTTTGGTAACGATGCCAAGATGAAGGCCGAAACCTTCCTGATGCCCGAACATGAACGTGTTGTCGTCAATGACATCATGTCGGTCGAGGAAACCGCAAGCCATCTGGTTTCAGGCTTCGAAGGCCGCGCACGCGCCTTTGTCCAGGTTCAGAACGGCTGCGATCATCGCTGCACGTTCTGCATCATCCCGTTTGGTCGCGGCAATTCGCGCAGCGTACCGATGGGCGAGATTGTCAGTCAGGTCCGTGAACTGGTTGCCAATGGTTACGGCGAAGTGGTTCTGACCGGGGTGGACATTACATCCTATGGTCATGATCTCCCGGGAAAACCGACATTGGGGCAGATGGCGCGCCGTCTTCTGGCACAGGTGCCCGAACTGCCACGCCTGCGGATTTCATCCATTGATCCGGTCGAGGTCGACGAGGATATCTTCCGCCTGATCGAAACCGAACCTCGTCTGATGCCGCATATGCATATCAGTCTTCAGGCCGGTGATGACATGGTGCTGAAACGCATGAAGCGTCGCCATCTGCGGCAGGATGTCATCGATTTCTGCGACAAGGTACGCGGACTTCGGGCCGATGTAACATTCGGCGCCGACATCATTGCAGGTTTCCCGACCGAAACCGATGAAATGGCGGGAAATACCCTGCGTCTGGTTGATGAATGCGGGCTGATTTACCTGCATGTTTTCCCCTATTCGTCGCGTCCGGGGACACCGGCGGCGCGTATGCCTCAGGTGCCCAAGGATATCCGCAAGGAACGCGCAGGCGCGCTTCGCGATGCCGGGGAAATTCAGCTGAACAATTTCCTGAAATCACGCATCGGCATGATCGAGAATGTCTTGGTGGAAAAGGAAAATACCGGCCACACCGAACATTTTGCACCCGTTCTGCTGGATCGCGTGATAGAACCGGGCACAATTGCAAAGGCCAAGGTCATCGGCCTTGAAGACGGAAAACTAAAAGCGGAGCTTGCGGGATGAGCGAAGAGGGGAAAAAAAGCTGGTTTGCCCGACTGAAAGACGGGTTGAAACGCTCCTCCTCGAAACTGACCACCGGGATTGCGGATATCTTCACCAAGCGTCGTCTTGACGATGACGCGCTTGAGGAATTCGAAGATCTGCTGATTACGTCCGATCTGGGCGTGACCACTGCGGCAAAACTGGGTGCGGAACTGTCGCGCACCCGTTTCGACAAGGAAGTCGAGCCCGCCGAAATTCAGGAATTCATCGCCAGCGAAGTCGCCAAAATCCTCGAACCCGTGGCAAAGCCGCTGGTGATTGATGCTGGCAAAAAGCCCCATGTGATTCTTGTCGTTGGTGTTAACGGATCGGGTAAAACCACCACAATCGGAAAACTTGCCAAAACCTATCGTGATCAGGGGCTTAAGGTCATGATGGCGGCTGGCGATACATTCCGTGCTGCTGCGGTCGAACAGCTTAAGGTCTGGGGTGAGAGGACGGGATGCCCGGTGATTGCCCGCGATACCGG
The DNA here is from genome assembly GCA_946885765.1 of uncultured Thalassospira sp. The sequence continues at coordinate 270 of CAMPHD010000448.1, read as the reverse complement.
TGCGGATGCCGCCGGGCTTGCCTTTGATGCCATCGATCAAGCCCAACGCGAAGGTTATGACCTTTTGCTGATTGATACGGCGGGGCGTTTGCAGAATAAAGCGCACCTGATGGACGAGCTGAAAAAGATCGTTCGCGTCATTCAAAAACGCGATCAAGCAGCCCCGCATGACACACTTCTGGTGCTTGATGCGACCACCGGCCAGAATGCCCATTCCCAGGTCGAGGTATTTTCAGAGGCCACCAGTGTCACCGGCCTGATCGTGACCAA
>CAMPHD010000447.1 GCA_946885765.1 uncultured Thalassospira sp. | reverse complement strand
CAGTTCTGACAAAGCAGCTGCCGCACGGCGTTCCGACAGACCCTGGTTATAGGTCGCCGAACCAGATGCATCGGTATGGCCAACGACGGTAACGTTGCTCATGCTCGAAGCCCACTGCTCGGCAGCGGCATCAAGAACACGCTCGGAAACCGGAGTAATGGCGGTGCTGTCAAAGTCGAAGAAGATGGTGAACAGACGCGGTGCTGCTGCAACCGGTGCCGGTGTGGCAACCATTTCAGGTTCCGCACGAAGCTCGGTCATCGCGGCTTCGAAATCTTTCCAGCACTGGCTGATCAGATCAGTCTGCCAGCCTTCTTCGCTTTCTTCAATCCAGCAATCGAAACGGGCCTGCGCAATTGCGGCAGTGTCCGGTTTTTCTTCACGTTTGCCATCATCAAGAAGCGCGATCAGTTCATCACGAACAGCGCGTTTCTGTGCGACTTCTTCGGCGTCAAAACGCCAGTTGGCCGGATCTTCCGGAAGGATGGTTTCGTTTTCGGCGACCTTGCCTGCTTTCTTCGCAAAGAAATCGGCGTCGAAGAAATCGTACCATTCATCGGCTTCACGCTGTGCATAGGCGATGTATTCGGCTTTAAGCGCCTTGCCAAATGCGGTGGTCGGCTCGGCACCGGTCACGGCATCGTTGACAGAGCTGCCATAGGTCAGCGGGTTACCACCGTACATGACGGCCGTACCCGAGTTGTCGACACTGCTACACGCGCTAAGAAGGGCGACGCCCCCGATAGCACAAATAAAAGACGGACGAAGCTGCATGTTTTTGCCCCTATAGTTCAGGTTGTTATTCAATAACCTACAATATCACCAATGATGGTCATATTATGTCTCAAAACGACCGAAAACGCGAAATGTTCCATGACATTAGGTTCAATTGGTATTTTGTGGTCACTTTTCAAGATCGCCTAAACCTGCGATGCTACCTGCTAATACGGTAGTATGATGAAACTAGACTACAACTTTGGCACTGAGCAAGCGAGGTTTAAATGATGGAAACAGATATGGCGACAATAGGAGAGATGCTGAAGGCATTTGCGCTGGGGTTCGGATTGGACCTTCTTGGTGCAGTCCTTATTCTGATTGTCGGCTGGTGGGTTGCCGGACGCGCTGCGGCCCTGGTTCGTCATTCTCTAAGAAATGCAAAATTCGTCGATACAACGATCAAGCCTCTGGCCGCAAGCATTGTGCGCTACGTGATCCTGATCATTGTCCTGATCGCCGTTCTGTCAAACTTCGGCGTACAGACAGCCAGCATCATCGCAGTCCTCGGTGCTGCCGGTCTGGCCATCGGTCTGGCACTGCAAGGCACATTGTCCAATATTGCCGCCGGTGTAATGATTCTGGTTCTGCGTCCCCTGAAGGTGGATGAATTCGTTGAAGCCGGTTCGGTTTCCGGCACCGTGGTTGAAATCACCCTGTTCACCACGCTGTTTAAAACTGCGGACGGGGTATTTGTTTCCGCTCCGAACTCGCAAATATGGAACAGCGCGATCAAAAACTATTCGCGCAACCCGACCCGTCGTCTGGATATCAAGGTCGGTATTTCCTATGACGATGATGTCGAAGCAGCTCTTGATTTCCTGAAAAATCTGGTCGCGAGCGATCCGCGAGTCCTGAAAGATCCCGAACCCATGAGCTTCGTCGCCACCCTTGGCGAAAGCTCGGTCGATCTGACAGCCCGTGGCTGGACCAATACCCCTGACTTCTGGGCGACTTTCTGGGACCTCAGCCGTCGCTCGAAAACCGAACTGGAAGCTGCCGGTTTCTCGATTCCCTTCCCGCAGCGCGATCTGCATATCAAGGAAGGCGCTGAAACGGCTTCGACTGCCACACCAGCCAAAGCTGCCCCCGCAAAAAAACCGGCAACCCGCAGCACGGCGGCAAAACCTGCGGCTAAAACGACCGCAACAAAACCCACGGCTGCCAAAAAACCCGCTGCCAGCAAATCAACCACGACCAAAAGCTGATTTGTCATAAAAATTTGATCTGCCAAAGACGGTCCTTTTCGGGCCGTCTTTTTTTGTTTTCACACCAGAATTCGCATCGAATCCCGGCGTAGTAGCCCGCTGTTACCCGCTGATCCACGTCATGATCTATACTTTTCCGATCACACCAAACGGGAGGATAAATAATGTCAGCGAAAAAAATCCTGATGCTGGTCGGCGATTATGTCGAAGATTACGAAACCATGGTTCCGTTCCAGACCCTGCTTGCCGTCGGTCATTCGGTCGATGCTGTTTGTCCGGATAAAAAAACCGGTGATACGGTGGCAACCGCCATCCACGACTTTGAAGGCGATCAGACTTACAGCGAAAAGCGCGGTCACAATTTTGCGCTGAATGCCGATTTTGCCAAAGCCCGGGTCGAAGATTACGACGCCCTTCTGATCCCCGGCGGCCGTGCACCGGAATATCTGCGCCTGAACGAGGATGTCATCCGTCTGGTCCGCGACTTCAACGATGCGGACAAGCCGATTGCCGCCGTCTGCCACGGTGCGCAAATTCTGGCCGCCGCCGACATCATCAAGGACCGTCGCGTCTCAGCCTATCCGGCCTGCGCGCCCGAAGTTCGCCTTGCCGGTGGCACCTATGCCGAAATCGCGATTGATGACGCCTGCATCGACGGCAATCTGGTCACAGCCCCGGCATGGCCTGCCCATCCGAAATGGCTGGCCGGATTCCTGACATTGCTGGGCACCGAAATCAGCCACTAGAACAATCAGCAATTGCCTTTCCGGACGGTTTGCCGGACCATGAACCTGTAACTAGCCACCGACGTTTCATCGTCGGTGGCACAAAACAGGAGAGGTCGTCAT
>CAMPHD010000446.1 GCA_946885765.1 uncultured Thalassospira sp. | reverse complement strand
CAGCTCGTCGACAAGATGCACGGTTGCACCGAATTTGACGACCGATCCGGCCAGCGATTTGATATCGATGACTTCGGAACGGCTCAGGACATCTTCCAGTTCGGCAATTCGACCTTCGCAGAAGCTCTGGCGTTCACGTGCAGCATGGTATTCGGCGTTTTCCGAAAGATCGCCATGCTCGCGCGCTTCCGAGATTGCCTTGATGATTTCAAGGCGTTCAACGGATTTGCGGTGCTTCAGTTCTTCTTCGAGGCGCTGATGCCCTTGCGGGGTCATTGGTACTTTTTCCATCGCGCTCACAGCCTATTCTTATTAGCGATCGATACTACAAAATCAACCGCCCGGCAGATACCGCCGGGCGGTCTAAACTCGTTGAACGGGTTCGATAAAGAACCTCAGTATTCATCCCCAAGATATTCCTGAACGGGTCGCACTGCAAGTGCTCCGCGTTTCAGGTTGTCGATGGCACGCAGGGTGGCGCGGGCACCGGCAATTGTGGTGTAGTACGGAATATCGTTGCTAAGTGCAGTCCGCCGGATCGAGAAACTGTCGACCACGGCCTGTTTGCTCTCGGTGGTATTGAATACCAGGTTGATATCGCCGTTCTTCATCATGTCCACGATATGGGGACGTCCTTCCTGTACCTTATTGACCGGGGTGACGTCCAGCCCTTCTTTTTCAAGAGCTTCGGCAGTTCCATGCGTCGCAACAATCACAAAGCCAAGTTCAATTGCGTCGCGTGCGAGTTGAACAGCAGCCGGTTTGTCATAGTTTTTGACCGACATGAAGATCTTGCCAGACTGCGGCAGATCGTGACCCGCCGCCATCTGGGCCTTGGCAAAGGCGCGACCGAAATCGGTATCAAGCCCCATGACTTCGCCGGTTGAACGCATTTCCGGGCCAAGGAGGGTATCGACGCCCGGGAAGCGGTTGAACGGAAGCACCGCTTCCTTGACCGCGATATGCTTGAATGGACCTTCGTTGATCTTGAAATCCGAAAGCTTTTCGCCAGCCATAACGCGCGCGCCGATTTTGGCAATCGGATTGCCGGTGGCCTTGGCGACAAACGGAACGGTACGCGAGGCACGCGGGTTGACTTCGATCAGATAGATCACGTCGCCCTTGATCGCGAACTGAACGTTCATCAGGCCGACAACATCAAGTGCCTTGGCGAGCTGCACAGTCTGTGCCTTCAGGCGATCAATCATGTCCTGACCGAGCGAGTACGGCGGCAACGAGCAGGCACTATCACCGGAATGGATCCCGGCTTCCTCGATATGCTGCATGATGCCAGCAACAAAGACATTTTCGCCGTCCGAAACCGCATCGGCATCAATTTCGATTGCATCCTGAAGGAAGCTATCGATCAGAACCGGGCTTTTGCCCGAAACCTGAACGGCCTCGGTCATGTAGCGCAGCAGGTCTTCGGTCGTGTGAACGATTTCCATCGCACGGCCGCCAAGCACGTAGCTCGGACGGATAACAATCGGGTATCCGATGCTTTCGGCGATTTTAACGGCTTCGTCGACCGAACGCGCAATGCCGTTGGCCGGCTGTTTCAGGCCCAGCTTGTGGATCAGTTCCTGGAACCGGTCGCGGTCTTCGGCAAGGTCGATGCTGTCCGGGCTGGTGCCAAGGATCGGAATGCCGGCTTTTTCAAGGGCGGCTGACAGTTTAAGCGGGGTTTGGCCGCCATACTGCACGATCACACCCAGAAGTTCGCCCTTGGTCTGTTCAAGCTGGCAAAGCTCGATCACGTCCTCGGCGGTCAGCGGTTCGAAATACAGGCGGTCCGAAGTGTCATAGTCGGTTGAAACCGTTTCCGGGTTGCAGTTGACCATGATGGCTTCGATGCCGACTTCGCGAAGCGCATAGGCCGCGTGCACACAGCAATAGTCGAACTCAATCCCCTGACCGATACGGTTCGGGCCACCACCAAGAATGATGACTTTCTTACGATCAGTGACCTCGGCTTCGTTTTCCGGTTCAAAGAAACCATCGCCTTCGTAAAGCGAATACATATAAGACGTGCGCGACGGGAATTCGGCCGCACAGGTATCGATACGTTTGTAAACCGGGCGAAGGTTCATTCCTTGGCGGACGGCGCGAACGTCGTCTTCTTCCATGCCGGTCAGTTCCGCAAGGCGTGCATCCGAGAAACCGAGTTTCTTCAGGCGCAGCAATTCCTGCTTGTCTTTCGGGATGCCGTTGGTGCGGATCTGTTCTTCCTCGGCGACCAGCATTTCGACCTGACGTAGATACCATGGATCAAACTTGGTGGCCGACTGGATTTCCGACAGGGTCAGACCATGACGGAATGCCTGTGCCGCGTAAAGAATGCGGAATGGCATCGGTTGCGTCAGTTTTGCGCGGATCGCGGCCTTGTCCGGTGCGCCTTCGATTTTGACTTCGTTCAAACCCGTCAGGCCGGTTTCCATCGAACGAAGGCCTTTCTGAAGGCTTTCGGCGAAGGAGCCGCCAATCGACATGGCTTCGCCAACCGACTTCATCGCCGTGCCCAGAAGCGCCTGAGCACCCGGGAATTTTTCAAAGGTGAAGCGCGGGATTTTGGTGACGACATAATCAATGGTCGGCTCGAACGAGGCCGGGGTGACGCCGGTAATGTCGTTATCAAGCTCGTCAAGCGTATAGCCAACAGCCAGTTTGGCTGCAATTTTGGCAATCGGGAAGCCGGTTGCCTTGGATGCCAATGCAGACGAACGCGAAACGCGCGGGTTCATTTCAATAACGATCAGGCGGCCATCATCGGGATTGACCGCGAACTGAACGTTCGAACCACCGGTATCCACACCGATCTCGCGCAGCACAGCCAGGGAG
>CAMPHD010000445.1 GCA_946885765.1 uncultured Thalassospira sp. | reverse complement strand
CCATAGATCAGATTGATATTGGTGTGGTGAATGAAATTCATCGTGCTGGCAAAATCGGAACTGACATAGGCAACCAGCGGACCGTCAAAGAACAGGAAGGTATCCTCGCTGGTGAAAAGGCCGCTTATCGCCTGCACCGCGACCAGTGCGATCAGCACGACAACCATCCAGCCGCCCGCCGGGTTATGCCCCGGATAAGTCAAGTCACGGGCCGAGCCGTTTGGAAGTTTGCGCATATAACCGATCACCTTGCGAGGCCCGGCAACGAAACCGGCAAAGCGCGCGTTCGAGCTACCGACAAATCCCCAGATGATGCGAAACAGCACGAGTGCGAGAACGCTGTATCCTGAAATCGCATGGATATCGATCATGACTTCCTGATTGGACCACCAGGATGTCGCAATCGCAACCACCAGCACCCAATGAAACAGGCGCACGGGGAAATCCCAAAGCCAGACGGTTTTTTGCGGTTCAGTCTGATCGCTCATGCGCAGGTCCCCTTCTCTGCTTTTTGCGCGGACAAATAATGCAACATTATGATGATGCCCCGATCCGGCCGAAAGTGCAGGTCAAATTCCGGTTATCACAGCAAAAAATGTGGAAAATCTGTCTCTTGCCTCAATTGAAGTTTGCAAATCATTATCACAAGCAGTAACTATTATGCGGAAGCATAATGGGCTATGCCCTTGGCTCACCTTCAGGGACAGATGGGAACTCCTATGAAACTCGTTAAAATTCTGGGGATGGCTGCGCTGGCATCCACCCTTGGCGCACAGGCCTATGCCGCGCCCGGCGCAAAAGACGTCCTGACCACCTATGCCGATATCGCACATGCCGGTTACGAAGACTCGGTTACCACCGCCAAGCAGCTTCAGTCTGCTGTCAACGCGCTGGTTTCTGATCCGTCACAGGCCACTTTCGATGCAGCGAAATCCGCATGGCTGGCTTCACGTGTGCCCTATCAGCAGACCGAAGTTTACCGTTTCGGCAACGCGATTGTCGACGACTGGGAAGGCAAGGTTAACGCATGGCCGCTGGACGAAGGTCTGATCGACTATGTCGAAACCGATCTTTACGGCGAGGAAAACGAAGAAAACCCGGCCTATACCGCCAATGTCGTTGCCAATCCGAGCCTGAGCATTTCCGGTGAAACCCTTGATGCGTCGACCATCGATGCGGCCCTGATCGAAAGCCTGCATGAAATTGATGACGTTGAAAGCAACGTTGCCACCGGCTACCACGCCATTGAATTCCTTCTGTGGGGGCAGGATCTGAACGGCACTGAAGCCGGTAATGGCGCACGCGCCTGGACCGACTATGCCAAAGGTGACGCCTGCACCAATGGCAATTGCGACCGTCGTGGTGCATATCTTCAGGCCGCAACCGACCTTATGGTTTCGGACCTTGAATGGATGACCGCACAGTGGGCAGATGGCGGTGATGCACGCGCAACCGTTCTTGAAGGTGACGGCGTTCCGGGCCTGACCGCAATTGTGACCGGTATGGGTTCGCTGTCTTATGGTGAACTGGCGGGCGAACGCACCAAACTTGGCCTGTTGCTGCATGATCCGGAAGAAGAGCATGACTGCTTCTCGGACAACACGCACAACTCGCACTATTATGACGCGCTGGGTATCCAGAACGTTTATCTTGGTCGCTATACCCGTGTTGACGGTTCGGTCGTCGAAGGCGCGTCGCTTTCGGATATGGTTGCCGCCAAGGACAAGGCACTTGATACCGAACTGCGTGCCAAACTGGCATCCTCGGTTCTGGCCGGTAAAGCCATGGTCAGCCGCGCACAGGCGGGCGAACATTTCGACCAGTTGATCGCGATGGACAATGAAGATGGCAATGCCGTTGTTCAGACCTTTGTCGATGCGCTTGTCGATCAGACCAAATCGATCGAACAGATCGTTGCCGCGATTGGCGTTGACGGGATCGCGTTCGAAGGTTCGGACAGCCTTGACAATCCGACCTCGATCAATTGATCAGATACGATCCGCATTCGGGGGCATACCCCAAATGAATCTGACGGCGGGGGAAAATTTTCTCCCGCCGTTTCGCTTTTACGATTAGAAGAATTCCATGCAGCTTCCCGCCATGCGCCTTTCCCGTTTCATGATTGCGACCGCCGTCGTTTTCGGCGCAATGATACCGGCATTTGCCGATGAAACCGCCCCCGCCGATGCCCTGCCGGGCGGGGCGACGACATGGCAAAAGAAAACCGGGCGGAAGGCATTCACCCATCATTCGGCCAATATGACCTTTGAAAAGCGGCTTGATTTCAAGCTTGGCGAGGCCCTTTTTCAAAGGCTTTGGGTAACCGCCCCGACGCGCACCAAGGCAGCAGACGGTTTGGGACCGCTGTTTAATTCGCGTGCGTGCAACGGGTGCCATATCCGCAATGGTCGCGGCCATCCGGTCAATGAAAACGATCCGTCCGCCGGAGCAACATCAATGTTGTTGCGGCTATCGATCCCGCCGCAACATGAAGCTGACCGGGAATTGCTGGCAACGGGGCGTGTATCGACCCTGCCCGATCCGGTTTATGGCGGACAGTTTCAGGATTTTTCAATCCCGTCCGTCCCGGCCGAGGGCAAGGTGACAGTCAGCTATGATACACAGACCATCGAGCTTGCCGATGGCAGCATGGTCGAATTGCGTCATCCGACCTATGGCATGGCTGATCTGGCCTATGGGCCATTGCATGACGACGTGATGATATCGCCCCGCATTGCGCCACCAATGATCGGGCTTGGATTGCTGTAAGCCATTCCAGATGAGGTCCTGCTTGCCAACGCCGATCCGCAGGATCGTGACGGCAACGGCATATCGGGTCGG
>CAMPHD010000444.1 GCA_946885765.1 uncultured Thalassospira sp. | reverse complement strand
AAAAGACGGACAGAAGGCGTGACCGAAACTTCCGACAAACCGCTGCTTGAATATCTGAAACGGCACATCGCCCTGTCCGGGCCGATTACGATTGCCGATTTCATGAACGAGGCGCTGGCCCATCCGGAATATGGATATTACCGTAAGCAGGACCCGTTCGGCCGCGACGGCGATTTCATTACCGCGCCTGAAATCAGCCAGATGTTTGGCGAATTGATCGGACTTTGGGCGGCGGTAACGTGGCAGCAGATGGGAAGCCCGCGCAAGATCAATCTGGTGGAACTGGGACCGGGACGCGGGACGCTGATGGCCGATGCCCTGCGCGCGGTGCGCAATGTGCCGGGGTTGTCCGATGCCCTGACGGTGCGGTTTGTCGAAACCAGCCCGGTTTTGCGCACTCATCAGCAAACCGCGATCATGCCCTATGGTATCCCCGCAACCTGGCACGAGGCATTTGACGATATTCCGTCGGGCGGCAATGCGCCGATGATTGTGATCGGCAACGAGTTTTTCGATGCCCTGCCGATCCGGCAGTTTGAACGCGCAAGCTATGGCTGGTCCGAACGGCTGGTCGGTTTGGATGCCAATACGGGTGAACTTGGTTTTGTGCGCGGGGCGGAAACGCCAGTGACTGACGCATTGGTGCCGGCAACCTTGCGCGGAACCGCAAAGCACGGTGACATTTTCGAAAGCTGCCCGACGGCCATTGCGATTGCCGATCAGGTCGCGCGCCGATTGAACGAGGTTGGCGGGGCGGCATTGTTTATCGATTACGGCCATCCGCACAGCGCGTTTGGTGATACCTTGCAGGCGCTTAAAGATCACAAATATCATCCGGTTCTGGAGCAGCCCGGCGATGCGGATCTGACCGCGCATGTTGATTTTGCCGCCATCGGTCGCGCGATGCTGGAAGCGGACGCGCGGATCGGTGCCGTCCTGACGCAGGGCACGTTCCTTAGGATGCTGGGCATCGAACAGCGTGCCGAACTTTTGAAAGAAAGTGCGGATGACGCGCAGGCAAAATCGATTGATGCGGCTCTTGCGCGTTTGATCAATGCTGATCAGATGGGAACCCTTTTTAAAGTGCTGATCGGCTATGGTCGTGAAACGGCACCGCCGCCCTGTGTCAGCGGTGCCGAAGGATAACGGAGCTTTCGATGACCAGCGAGATAACCCGTGGAAGTGAACGCCATGCCGATGGCCTGATGTGGATCGAGGCCGAAAGCCTGCAACATAAAGATGGTTTGAGCCATGGCTTTCTAACGCGCAAGGGCGGGGTGAGTGACGGCATCCATAGTGGGCTTAATGTCGGCTTTGGTTCGGATGACAGCCGTGAACGGGTTGCCGAAAACCGGGCGCGCGCGGCAAAGGCGTTCGGGACGCAGGCTGATCGCCTGACCACGGTTTATCAGGTGCACGGGATCGATGTTGCGGTCCTGAAACGTCCGCTTGATCGGGACGAGGCCCCCAAAGCCGATGCCATGGTGACGGATCGGCCCGATGTGATGCTCGGCATTCTGACCGCCGACTGCACACCGCTATTGTTCCATGACCCAAAGGCCGGTGTGATCGGGGCGTGCCATTCGGGATGGCGCGGATCGTTTGCCGGGATATCCGAGGCAACCGTAAGTGCCATGGAAAAACTTGGCGCGTCGCGTGACAATATATCGGCTGCCGTTGGGCCGTGCATTGCGCGACCGTCCTACGAAGTCGATGCCAAGTTCCGCGATACGATCCTGTCGGGACCATCCGGGGACGAGGACCTTTTTGATTTATCAGTACGCGATGGTCATTTCATGTTCGATCTGCCGGAATATGTGCGCCGCCGGACCATGGCGACCGGCATTGACGCAGTCGAACTGGTGGCGCGCGATACCCTGGCCGAGGAAGAATTGTTTTACAGCTATCGCCGGACGACGCTTCGCGGCGAACCTGATTACGGACGGCAGTTATCAGCAATCATGCTGACCGGTTCCTGATCCCGGGATTGCGAGGAAACATGCTATGCCCCATTTGATCATGCTGTTCTTCTTTATGATCATTGCAGCCATGGTCGGCTGCGTTTTGATGTGACGCGGTGAATTTGAATAGATGATTTCTGCAATCCGGATTTTGTCCCTGTTTGTTTTGTTTGTTGCGCCGCTTGCTGCCTGTGGCGATTTGCCGCGCCCGTTCGAGGGGGCCGGACGGGAGGGCGACCCGGCCCTGCTTGAGCTGCGCGATACCAATACGGTCCGGGTCGAGATTGGCGACGACCTGCCCGAAGGGGCATCGGTGCATTTGACGCGTGCCATGGCGCGCGCGCTTCGCAATCTTGATATCCCGGCCTATAGCGACAGCCAGATCGGCGGCGATTTCATTCTGCGGCCCAATGTCGAATCCCGCCTTGCCGAAGGGGATGCGGCCTATATCGATGTCACATGGGTGTTGATGAACCCCGAAGGGCTGGCGATTGATACCGCGCGCGGTGCTGGTGAATTGCAGTCCAACTACTGGTTTGCACAAGTTCCAAACGGGCCCGAAGAAACCAACCTTGCCGTGCCCAGGGAACTTGTCGACAAGGTTCGTGACCTAAAGGGGGAAAAGGTTGATCCGGCAGAAAAGGCTTATGATCAACTGGTGGCCGAACCAGCCGAGCGGATAGCGTTTCTGATTTCGGGGGATCGTTCCCAACTTGCCGGGGCGCCGGTGGTCAAGATCGCACTTGTTGATTTTGCCGGTGCGCCGGGCGACGGTAACGAGGCACTGGCAAGGTCAGCCGGGGCATTGTTGCGGGCCAAGGGGATCGAGGTTGACGATGAAATCGACGACAGATCAATCATATTGTCGGCGACCATTTCGGTTAAACCGGTGGAA
>CAMPHD010000443.1 GCA_946885765.1 uncultured Thalassospira sp. | reverse complement strand
TGCCGGGGCATCGGGCGTCGAACGCTTCATGAAACACTATTATCTGATGGTAAAACATGTCGGGAACCTGACCCGCATCTTCTGTGCCGCCCTTGAAGAACGCCATCAACGCAAACCGCTGATCCGCTTCCCGGCCCGCTTTTTCGGTAGTAAGGAAATCGACGGTTTCCAGTTGCGCAATGATCGCCTGACCGTCGATAGCCTCGAAACCCTGCAAAATGATCCGATCCAGATATTGCGCCTGTTTCTTGTTGCCCATCAAAACGGGGTGGGCATTCATCCCGAAACGCTGCGTTGGGTGACCCAAAGTCTGAAACTGGTCGATCACAAGCTGCAAAAGGACCCGGCCGCAAACGAGGTTTTCCTTGAAATCCTCACCCATCGCGACAGCCCCGATATCCCCCTTCGCAAAATGAACGAAGCCGGGCTGCTTGGCCGTTTTATCCCTGATTTCGGCCGTGTCGTCGCCCAGATGCAATATGACATGTACCACACCTATACCGTGGACGAGCATACCATCCGTGCGATTGGCATATTAAACCAGATCGAACGCGGCGAACTGGCCGAAGAGGCCCCTGTGGCCACTCGCATCATGGGAAAGGTTATTTCGCGCCGCGTGCTCTATGTCGCGGTATTGCTGCATGACATCGCCAAGGGACGCGGCGGCGATCATTCCGAACTCGGTGCCGAAGTCGCTGAAAAGCTTTGTCCACGCCTTGGCATGTCGCCTGCCGATACCGAAACCGTCGCCTGGCTGGTCAAGGCCCATCTGTGGATGAGCCTGACATCTTTCAAGCGCGACCTGAACGACCCGACCACCATTCGCGCCTTCGCCGATCTCGTCCAGTCGCAGGAACGATTGCGCCTGTTGCTGTGCCTGACGGTGGCCGACATCCGGGCTGTCGGTCCGAATGTCTGGAACGGCTGGAAGGCCACCCTTCTGCGCGAACTTTTCTATGCCACTGACGATCTTCTTTCGGGTGGTCTGAATGCAGATAGCCGCGATTCACGCGTCGCCCGTGCCCAGCAGGAACTGCGTGATATCCTTGCGGCATCCGGTTCCGCCTGGTCAGAACAGGATGTCGAGGATTTTATCGATCGCGGCTATCCTTCCTATTGGCTCAGCTTCGATACCGAAACCCATGTCCGTCATGCCCATCTAACCCGCGATGCCAAGGCAAGTGGTGCGGACATCACGGTCGATATGCGCATCGAAACCGATATCGACGCCACCGAGATCATTGTCCACACCACCGACCATCCCGGCCTGTTTTCCCAGATTGCCGGGTCGATGGCACTTTGCGGAGCCAACGTTGTAGATGCCAAAATCCTGACCCTTGCCGATGGCATGGCGCTTGATACCTTCTTTATTCAGGACACCAATGGCGAGGCCTTCAACGACAAATCCAAACTCGACAAATTGCGCGAAACCCTTGAACAGGTGATTTCAGGCCGCCTGCGCCCCAGCCAGGAAATCGAACGCCGCCAGATCAAAGATAACAAGCACCGAACGGCGGTCTTCAAGGTCGAACCGAACGTGATCATCGACAACAAGGCCAGCCGTACCCACACCGTCATCGAAATCACCGCGCGCGACCGGCAAGGTCTGCTTTACGATGTCACCCGCACATTACGCGATTTGTCGCTGCAAATTGCCTCGGCACGCATTTCAACCTTTGGCGAACGCGCTGTCGACGTTTTCTATGTCAAGGATGTGTTTGGTCTTAAAATCGACAGCCGTACCAAGTTCCTGCAGGTCAAGGAAACCCTGACCCAAACCCTGGAAAACGGCTGAACACGAGCCCCAAAACACAAAATCCCCGCCCCTGCGATTGGCAAAACGCCAAATCACCCCGGCTGGGATCCGTGTTCAATGGTGCTGTCACCATGATCGAATTCTGATTTTGTATCGGAAGCTTGAACGGACGAGGGCTGGTCGGTCCCGAAACCTGATGTTGCGGCCTGTTGTCCCGTAACATCATATTCCTCGGAGTGCAGCAGGTTGAGGTGGAGCGCCTTTATCCCTCGTCCGGTCAGAATAGCGAGGCTCGCGTCCCAACGAATCCTCAGCGATTGGTAATGTATGAGGATTGCAGCATATTTTCTGTGACGGTTGTCACAACCAACTGAGTTTTTTACAAAAACGCGCCCCATTTCACAAAAGTTCAACGTTCGAGCATCATTATACACAGAAATAATCCTGCTTTAGCCGCTGCCAATCCGCCGTCATTACGAGTTATTCACTTTCGACTGGCAGATTTCATGGCTGCCGAACCGGCCGCATCTTTGCTGCCATTAAAAACATACTCTGGTTCATAATCTAATTCGGATTTGATCGCGAATGTCGCTTGTACGTTCCATTGCCACGGTCAGTGGTTTTACCCTGCTCTCGCGTCTTCTGGGCTTTGCACGTGACATCATGATTGCCGGGATGCTCGGTGCCGGTGGCATGGCCGATGCTTTTTTTGTCGCGTTCAAATTCCCCAACCTGTTCCGCCGCCTGTTTGGCGAAGGCGCGTTTAACGCAGCCTTTGTACCGTTGCTGGCAGGTGACATCGAAAAACGCGGCCTTGATGTCGCGCGCGAGTTTGCCGCACGCGCCATGTCGATGCTGATCCTGATTACCGGTTTTCTGGTCTCGATCATTGAAATCGCCATGCCTTGGGCGATGCATGTTTTTGCACCGGGTTTTGCCGAAGACCCGGAAAAATTTGCGCTGGCCGTCGAACTGTCGCGTATCACTTTCCCTTATCTCGCCTTCATTTCCGCCGTTGCCTTGATGTCGGGCGTGCTCAATACCCTGCACCGCTATGCCGCCGCCGCTGGCGCGCCGATCATCCTTAATATCTGTCTGATCGGTGCTCTAC
>CAMPHD010000442.1 GCA_946885765.1 uncultured Thalassospira sp. | reverse complement strand
CTGCACGATCCCGAAAACGGGGTTACCTGCCAGCATCTCGATGAAAATGGCGGCAAGGGTGTGGCGGTGATGGCGGGCCTTGCCATGGCCGAACGTGCCGGTTTCACCCACGCCATACAGGTCGATGCCGACGGGCAGCATAATCTTGACCGCCTTGCCGAAATGATCCGCATCGCGCACGAAGACCCGGCTGCACTCATCACCGGCCTTCCGGTCTATGATGACACCATCCCGGAAAAACGCCGCATCGGGCGCTGGGTTTCCCATGTCTGGGTATGGATCGAAACATTATCAACCCATATCCGCGACAGCATGTGCGGCTTTCGCGTGTACCCGGTTTCCGAAAGCCTTGCCGTCTGGCGCGAAGAAGGCTACGGCCACAAGATGGATTTCGATACCGAACTGATGGTGCGCCTGTATTGGCGCGGTGTCCCGATCCATCACGTCCCGACCGAGGTCACATATCCCGAAAACAACACATCGAACTTCCGCATGTGGAAGGACAATGTCCTGATCAGTTGGATGCATACCCGCCTGTTCTTTGGCATGCTTGTCCGTCTGCCGGGATTCATCGCGCGTGGTGGTCATTTCGGGCAGAAGCACCGTACCGGTATTGACCCCGAAAAACATCCCGAAACCGGGGACAAATCCGCCCGGCACTGGTCGGAAATTGACGAACGCGGCATGTATTGGGGCATCCGGTTCCTTGGCGCGGTTTACCGTTATGGTGGCCGTCGGCTGTGCATGGTCGTGATGTTTCCGATCATCGTCTATTTCTTTGCCACCGGGCGGATTGCGCGCCGCGCATCACAGGATTTCCTGACGCGCATCGCCGCCATCACCGGTCAACCCAAACCGGGCCTGCGCGACAGTTTCCGCCATTTCATGAATTTCGGCGAAAGTGCGCTGGATAAAATCGCCGCATGGTCGGGCGAATTGAAGATCGATGATCTGGACCTCCCCGATCACGCCGAAAGCCTGTTTGACTATATGCCACGTGATCAGGCCGTCATCCTGTTCGTATCGCATTTCGGCAATATCGAACTGGTCCGGGCCATCGCCAGCCATGATCGAGATTTTCGCGTCAATGTGCTGTTGCATCAAAAAAACGCCGCCCGCTTTGGCCGGGTGTTGCAAAAATTCGCCCCCGAAAGTCAGGTCAACCTGATCGAAGTCACCGAAATCGGCCCCGATACCGCGATGCTTTTACGTGACAAGGTTGATCGCGGCGAATGGATCGTGATTGCGGCTGACCGGGTTGCCATCGGTGCGCGTGATAAATCGGTGCGCGTCCCGTTTCTGGGCGATCCAGCCCCCTTCCCGCAGGGGCCGTTTGTTCTGGCCCATCTGCTGCAATGCCCGGTCTATATGGCTGCGGCATGGCGCAACGGCAACCGGTTTGAAATCGCATGGGAAAAACTGGCCGATAAAATAACCCTGCCGCGCCGCGACCGGGTCGGTAAAATCACCGAATATGCCGGACAATATGCAGGCTGGCTTGAAAAGCTTGTTGTGACGCGGCCGCTGCAATGGTTCAATTTCTATGACTTCTGGGCGAATAAAAAGGACGACAATGAATAACAGCCGCACCACTGTCCTGTTTGGCGAAGAAAACCTGCGCATCGAAGATATCGTTGCCCTTGCCGAACAGCGTGCCCTGCCCGTCCTGTCATCCGACCCGGAATTCACCACCCGCATTCAGGCCGGGGCCGATTTCCTTGATCGGGAATTACGTGATCACGGCCATATCTATGGGGTCACCACCGGCTATGGCGATTCCGTATCGCGCCGTGTGCCGCCCGAACTGGTCGCCGAACTGCCGCTGCATCTCAGCCGGTTTCACGGATGTGGCCTTGGCGATATTCTTACGCCCGATCAGGTGCGCGCCGTCCTTGCCGTCCGCCTCGCATCCCTTTGCACCGGCTATTCCGGCGTCAGTCTTGATCTTCTGCGCCAGCTTGCAGACCTTCTGGAACATGACATCACCCCCCTGATCCCCGAAGAAGGATCAGTCGGTGCCAGCGGCGATCTGACCCCACTTTCCTACGTCGCCGCCGCGCTGATTGGCGAACGTGACGTGCTTTATCGCGGCCAGAAAATCACCGCCCTTGATGCGCTTGGCGCGTCCGGGTTATCTCCGTGAACGCTCCTCCCCAAGTAAGCCCTGGCGATCATGAATGGTACATCGGTCATGACCGCGATGATGTGTCAGGCATTCGTGCGCGCGGATTATCTTTGTCGCCTGACCGCACGCATCACGTCGCTTGCCTCTATCGGGTTGCTGGGCAATCCCGCCCATTTTGACAAACGCCTGTTTGCCGCCAAACCCCATCCGGGTCAGGCCCGCATTGCCGACTTTATCGAAACCGACCTTGCCGATCTGGGGGCGGATTACGCCCCGGCCCGCTTGCAAGATCGTTATTCGCTGCGCTGTGCGCCGCATGTCATCGGCGTTCTGGCCGATATGATGCCGACCTTCCGCGCAATGCTTGAAACCGAACTGAACAGTGCCAATGACAACCCGCTGATCGATGTCGAAGGTGAAACCATCCTGCATGGCGGTCATTTCTATGGCGGGCATGTTGCCTTTGTCGCCGATGGCATGAAAACCCTGATCGCCAATCTGGCCGATCTGATGGACCGGCAAATGGCGCTTCTGGTCGATACCAAATTCAATCATGGTCTGCCATCCAACCTGTCGGGGTCGGATGCCGACCGCGCTTCGATCAATCATGGGCTGAAGGCCGTGCAGATCGGCGTTTCCGCCTGGACGGCAGAGGCATTGAAAAACACCATGCCCGCCAGCGTCTTTTCCCGCTCGACCGAATGCCACAATCAGGACAAGGTCAGCATGGGAACGATTGCCGCACGCGATTGCCTGCGCA
>CAMPHD010000441.1 GCA_946885765.1 uncultured Thalassospira sp. | reverse complement strand
CCAATTACAGATTTTGATGTAAATAACCTCGACCCGCTACAGGCATTGATCTGGCAGTTTGAAATGGGCGCGGACGAAGCGATTGCCGACGAGCCGCTGGACCGTTTCAAGGCGTCCGAAAGCCTGAGCCGACAGGCGGGGCAATCGGGCCGTGCGGCATTGCCGCCCAACGGCGGCGGGGCCGCCCGCCCGGCGATGCCACGGCCAGCAGGTGGTGTAACCACCATGACACCACCGCCCGCCATTCAGCCGGGGGCGGGGTTCCTGTTATCTGATACGCCACACGAAGCCCGGCAATCGGCCCGTGATCTTGCCGCGGGGGCCACAAATCTGACTGACCTTAAGGAAGCGGTCGAAAAGTTCGAGGGCTGCGCGCTTAAGAAATCGGCCAGCAATACGGTGTTTGGTGTGGGTAACCCCGAAGCACGGCTGGTGCTGGTCGGGGAAGCACCGGGTGCGGAAGAGGACCGGCAGGGCGAACCCTTTGTCGGGCCGAGCGGCAAGTTGCTGGACGCTATGTTGCGGTCCATCGGCTTTGCCCGCGAGGAAGTCTATATCACCAATATCCTGCCATGGCGTCCGCCGGGAAACCGGCAGCCGACCATCGCCGAGATTGCGGTGTGTGAACCGTTTGTCCGCCGTCATCTTGAACTGATCGGGCCAAAGGTTGTTGTCTGCCTTGGCGGCAGTTCGGCCAAGACCCTGATGGAAGAGGATCGCGGTATTACCCGGTTGCGTGGCACGTGGAAGGAAATGACACTGGGGGCGTCCAGTGTGACCGATGTGACGGCGATGTTCCATCCGGCTTATCTGCTTCGGACACCGGAACAGAAGCGGCTGGCGTGGCGTGATTTGCGCGCCGTGGCACAGAAATTGTCGTAAATTCCCCTGCATTATCCTGCATTACCCTGCATTACCGTGCGAAACCCACGATGCATGGCCGATATGCAGCGGGCAGGCAGCGTGCCAACATCCCCGCCAAGTGGTTGATTTCGGAGAAATCATTTCGCGAGGCAGGATTTTGCTGGTATATATGGCGGCTTCAAGCGGGGGGACACCGCACTCTACAGGTTGCGACGAGAAACTGTTTCGGGATACAAACACGGCTTTGCCGGAGTCTCGCAGGGGAAAGACTGGTTTTGATCGAAGCAATAAGAACAGGCCTGCCGCGTGCCGCACTGGCATTCCGGCGCACCGTTTTCATCACAGCACTTGGTGCCATCGCGCTGGCAGTGCCGGTAACGCACGCCCAGGCCACCAAGGAACAGGCCGCCTTAAGCGCGCCTGCGGCCGGTGATGATGCTTCGGTATCGGTTCCCCTTGCGCTGTCCAAGCGCGACGCTGAACTTTACGAACAGATTTTTGCCGTACAGGAACAGGGCCGCTGGAAAGATGCGGATAACCTGATTTCGCGTTTGTCCGATGATCTGCTGATGGGCCATGTTCTGGCACAGCGTTATCTGCATCCGACGGCGTATCGGTCGCGTTACAAGGAGCTTAAGGACTGGTTGGCACTTTACGCCGATCATCCGCAGGCACCGCGCATTTACAAACTGGCGCTGCAGCGCCGTGGCAGTGCCAGCTATCCGACAAAGCCGGTTGGCGGCTATGTCAATGGTGCCGGATATGATTACGAAGACATCCGTCCCTATCACCACAAATCGACCAAAAGCCTTTCATCGGCACAGCGTTCGCGCGTTTCGGTTCTGAAACGCCGCATTCGCCAGCGGATCGGTGACGGTTGGCCGACAGGCGCGTTGCAGGTTCTTGAGGCACAGGAAACCAAACGCCTGTTTGATGCCTATCAACTTGATGAATCCCGTACATCGATCGCGTCGGGATATTATTATTTCGGCAAGCCGGATCTGGCATTGCGCCATGCCGCCGAAGCCGCAAAGCGGTCGGGCAAATACCTGCCGCAGGCGCATTGGACGGCGGGCCTGACCGCGTGGCGTCTTGGCAAGATGGATGAGGCGCACGATCATTTTGTGGCCCTGACCAGGAACGACTATGCGTCAAGCTGGACACGGTCAGCCGGGGCATTCTGGGCGGCAAGGATTGATCTGGCGGCGGGGCGTTTTGTTGAAGCCGACAAACTGTTGCAGATGGCAGCGGAATATCCGCGGTCGTTTTACGGGCTTCTGGCATTGCGGTCGCTTGGCCGGGATGACGTTTTTGACTGGGACAGTCTGGCGCTGGATGAAAATCGCGCCAACAAGCTGAAACTTGATCCGCATGGTCGCCGCGCACTTGCGCTGATCCAGATCGATCAGCGGGACGAGGCGGAACGTGAATTGCGCAAGGCGGCGGCAAGTGATGATGACAAGCTGCGCCGTGCGGCTTTGTCGCTTGCCGATAATGCCAATTTTGCGGCGCTGACCATGCGACTTGGCGGGTATATCGCGCAGAAAACCGGCGAGGTGATCGTCAATGCGCTTTATCCGGTTCCGCCATGGGCACCGGAAGGCGGTTATGAAGTTGATCGTGCGCTGATCTATGCGCTGATGCGTCAGGAATCCGGTTTCAATGCCGAGGCGCGAAGCCATGCCGGTGCGCGCGGTTTGATGCAGCTGATGCCGGCCACGGCAAGCTATATCGGCAATACCCGTTATCGCGGTGAAAAGCGCGCGGAACTGTACGAGCCGGAAATCAACCTGTCGCTGGGTCAGAAATATGTCGACCATCTTCTGGGGCAGAACGGGGTCGATAACGGCTTCCTGCAATTGATGGCGGCCTATAATGGCGGGATCGGCAATCTGGGGCGCTGGCAGAAGGCGCTTAAGGATAACGAAGACCCGCTGTATTTCATCGAAAGCATTCCGTCACGTGAAACACGCCTGTTTATCGAGCGTGTGATGGCGAACCTTTGGATGTATCGTTCGCGTCTT
>CAMPHD010000440.1 GCA_946885765.1 uncultured Thalassospira sp. | reverse complement strand
GGTCCTGATAGCGGCTTTCATCGGCAATGACCGCCATCGCGGCCCCAAGTTCGATGGCCGATTTCGCCAAAGCATCGACATTGCAATGGGCTGTAACAGCATCAACTGCGTATTTGTCCGAATGCGCCTTCAGGACGTCTAGCGTGCTGCAACCGACCGACCCGGTAGCTCCCAGCACACAGACTGATTTCTTAACTGTCATCAAACACCAGCTTCGCGGATTTCTGCACCCTGGGACCCTGCCCTAGCGCAACGACAATCCAAGGAAATACACAATAACAAACGCGACAGGAAAAACCGACAACATCCCGTCGGCACGGTCAAGCAACCCGCCATGCCCCGGAATCAGATGGCTGCTGTCCTTGACCTTGAAATGGCGTTTAAGCGCTGATTCTCCGAGGTCGCCCACCTGTGCAACAATCGCCAGAACCGCACTTGCCAGAACAATGGAAACCGGGATTTGATTGCTGCTGAAATAGGTGATCAGCCCCCCTATCACCATCGCACACAGCATGCCGCCAATCAGGCCAGCCCAGGTTTTCTTGGGGCTGAAACGCGGGGCCAGTTTCGGACCACCAATCGCCTTGCCAAAGGCATAGGCACCGGTATCGGTCGCCCACACCAGAAAGAACAGCCACATGATCACCAACAGGCCATCACCATACATGCTGCGCAGCCACTGCGCTGCCAGTGCCGCAAGCGATATATAGACGATGCCAAACGCCGCCAGAAACCGGTCTTTTCCCGGTCGAAGCGACGCCGTTGCCGCACTTACGAATATCGACAGCATGACAAGCGGATATTCCCCACTTGTCAGCAAAAGCATGGCAACCGCAATGGCAGCAGCCGCAACAATCGAAACCGAATTGACGTGACCGGGAACGCACATTCGCGTCCATTCCCACATCATGCCAACCGAAAACAGAAATACGAGAAACTCGAAATACGGGGACCCGAACCACACCGCCGCAACCGCAACCGGCGTCATGACCAGCGCGGAAATAACCCGTGGTATCAATCCTGAATTTGTATCTTCCTGGCGTCGGGCTTCAGATGACTGCACCAAAACGCCGCTCCCGTCCGGCAAAGTTTTCTATCGCTTTTTCAAGATGTTCGCGTCCGAAATCGGGCCAAAGGACCTGATCAAACACGAACTCCGTATAGGCCGACTGCCAAAGCAGGAAATTGCTGATCCGCTGTTCGCCACTGGTTCGAATCAACAGATCAGGATCAGGAATTCCCACCGTCGTCAGATGCGCGTCGACCATGTTTTCGTCGATGGCATCAGGCCGGATTTCCCCGGCCGCAACCTTCTGCGCGATCAGGCGCATGGCATCGGTGATTTCCGCCCGCGCACCATAACTCAGCGCGATGGTCAGGTTCAAACGGGTATTGTCCCGTGTACGTTCTTCGGCATTGGCCAGCAGGTCGCGAATATCGTCATCAAAGCGCGTGCGATCGCCGATAATCCGGATACGAACGCCGTTTTTATGCAGGGTCGCCAGTTCGCGTTTGATGAACAGGCGCAGCAACCCCATAAGGTCGCTAACTTCACTTTCCGGGCGTTTCCAGTTTTCGGTCGAAAACCCGTAAAGTGTCAGATATTCGATACCGATTGCAGCCGCGGCCTCGACCGTGCAGCGCACGGCCTCAACCCCCGCCCGATGTCCCATCGTGCGGGGCTTGCCACGCAACGTTGCCCAGCGCCCGTTACCATCCATAATGATGGCAACATGACGCGGTACAACCTGCAAATCTGAAGGGTTGGGTTGAGATGCCAGCACCGTCATGATCAGACTTGCATGATTTCCTGTTCTTTATGGGCGAGTATCTCGTCAATCTCGCCAATGACCTTGTCGGTCAGCTTCTGGATCTCTTTTTCCTCGTTATGGAGGTCATCTTTCGAGATCACGCTGTCCTTTTCCCATTTTTTGATCTGGTCGATCCCGTCACGGCGGACGTTACGAACCGAAATCTTGGCCTGCTCGGCATATTTGCCGGCAACCTTGGACAGTTCTGCACGACGTTCTTCGTTCAGTGCCGGGATCGGCACACGAACAAGCGTACCATCGGCCGCCGGGTTCAGGCCAAGGCCCGCATCACGGATCGCTTTTTCAACCGATTTAACCATCGATTTGTCCCAGACCTGCACCGAAAGCATACGCGACTCAGGAACACTAACGGACGCAACCTGGTTAAGCGGGGTCGGCACGCCGTAGGCTTCAACCATGACCGGTTCAAGAAGGCTTGCACTGGCCCGCCCGGTACGAAGCCCGGTGAATTCCTTGTGCAAAACTTCGACAGCCCCTTCCATACGGCGGGCAAGGTCCTTTTTTAGGCCAGCAACGTCAGACACCTTCAGTCTCCATTCGAAATAATCGTAAACGTACCATTTGCACAAACCACGTCGGCAAACGCGCCCGGATTATGCAAAGAAAATACGATAACCGGAATATTATTTTCGCGTGCCAATGAAATAGCCGATGCATCCATAACACGCAAATCTTTGGAAAGAACTTCCATATAGGTCAATGCGTCATAGCGTTCCGCAGTCGGGTCGACTTTCGGATCGGCGGTATAAACACCGTCAACCTGCGTGCCCTTGAGCAACGCATCGCAATCCATTTCAACCGCGCGTAAAGCCGCTGCCGTATCGGTGGTAAAGAACGGGTTACCGGTCCCGGCAGCAAATATCACCACCCGGCCCTTTTCCATGTGGCGCACCGCACGACGACGGATATAGGGTTCGCAAACCGACGACATCGGGATTGCGGATTGAACTCGGGTCTGAACTCCGTGGCGCTCAAGCGCGCTTTGCACCGCAAGCGCATTCATGATGGTGGCAAGCATGCCCATATAGTCGGCAGTGGCGCGTTCCATCCCCTGGGA
>CAMPHD010000439.1 GCA_946885765.1 uncultured Thalassospira sp. | reverse complement strand
GGAAGGAACCGGCAACAGGCAGGGTGCAGCCGTCTTTAGCGCCATGGGCAATCGGACCGCACAGGGTTTCAAGCGAGTATGCAATCTTTTCTTCCAGATTGCCGCCGACATTGTGAATTACCTGATCGGCCACAATGGACCGGCCCAGATGATGGACAAACAGGATCAGGACAAACAGGCTGATGACAAAAAGAACGATGCCAGTCATGGCGGCAATTTGCGGTACCTGATCGTCCTTGCCCTGACCGCCCATGATGACAAGGGCGGTAATCAGAAACAGGATCGATCCGACAAAACTGCCCAGTGCATTCTGTGTTTTGGGATCGCCCATGAAATTGCGAATGGTCCGCGGCCCAAGCGACCCGGCCGCAAGCGTCAGAACCACCATCGTGACCGAAAGGGCAAAGGTGGTCATGGTCACAAGGGTGGCAAGAAGGGTCGATGTCAGGTCCTGTACCGTTTGAACCGTACCAAAACGCGGCCAGAAATCCGGCAGGCTGCCAATCATGTCCTCGCCCGGCAGGCGAATTGCCAGTAAGGCGAGGATGGTGCCGCCAATCGCATAAAGCAGGGGGGTAAACCACAAGCTGTGACCAAGAAATTCCCAGATACGGATAAATCGGTGAAACATCTTTGGCTGTCCTGTCCTTGTCGTATGCTTTGCCGGGCGGCATATGCCGCCCGTTCGTAAACCGGACCGGGACAGCGATTATTCCATTAAACGTATAACATTGCAGCCGGTTCCCGCCTGGCACCATTTGCGGTTTGATGATGCGTTTTGCTGCCGTTTCATTCCGGTTTCGGGGCTTGTCCCATGCCCCGGATGCCTCCCATGCAAGAATCGCGATTGTTTGTTTTTAAAAAATGAACAAAATTCGATTTTACGTCATTTATCGAAAAGGCAGGCCTATGGCAGCGCAGGACAACCCGGAAAAGCAGCCGCTAAGACAGCGGCCAAACCGCATTGAAAAACGCCAGCAGCGCGAGGAACTGATCCTTGAACGCGCTGGCGAGCTGATTGCGGAATACGGGTTTTTCGAACTGAAGATGTCCGATCTGGCCCGTGCCTGCGATATTTCGGTCGGCACGCTTTACGCCCATTTCGCCAGCAAGGAGGATTTGTTGCTTGGGCTTGCGATTCTGGCGGGGCAAAAACGTGCCGGATTTTTCGATTATGCCCGTGCCCATGACGGGAGTGCGATGGAAAAGTTCATTGTCGCAAGCCTGCTTGATATCCGCTTTTCCATTGATCATCCGCAATGGTTCGAGGCCGAATATCTCGCCCTGGCTCCTTCGATCTGGCAGCGTGCAACCCCGTCGCATCATCAAAGCCAGCTCGCCGGGATCGGACGTATCACCGAAATGTTCCAAAGCTTCCTGTCCGATGCCGCCGATGAACTGGGGGTATCTGGCGATGTGATCGCGCAGACCCGGAACCTCAACCTTGGCAGTTGGGGGCTTTCATTTGGCATGAATGCTCTGGCCCTTTCGGAAATAACCGACCGCCATTACGGCACTGAATTGCGCAGCAATGCGATTGACATCTTCTGCGACAGTTTGGCCGATCTTTTGGCCGGGGCGGGATGGCATGTCGATGACGCCCGCCAGATCGTGCGCAACCTTGCCGCCCGCTATGCCGGTCTGAAATAGCCACGGGCGACGCTATCAATCAACCGCCACCACCAAACCGCCCCACGGAGTATTCGCCCCATGTCCCAGGAAACCAAAACCATGTCCGCGGTCTTTTTGACCGTACTGTTCGGTTTTGCCGGGTTCAGCCTGCCTTATCCGGTTTTCAGCCCGATGTTCCTGAAACCCGAACTGGGTTTTCTTGATCCATCGGTGCCAACGGAATACCGCACGATGGTTTTGGGTGTCGCCATGGCGCTTTATCACATCGGGCAGTTTATTGGTGCGCCTTGGCTGGGGCGGGTGTCGGACAAGCTTGGTCGTCGTCCGGTTCTGATGGCCTCCCTACTGGGGGCGGCCCTTGGCTATCTTGTGACGGCCTATGGGGTAGCTGTTGCCAATTTGCCGCTGGTTCTGGTCGGGCGATTTGTGTCGGGCCTGTGCGAGGGTAATATGGCGATTGCCCAATCGATTGCATCGGATATCAGCCGCCCGGAAACCAAGGTGCGTAATTTTGGCCTGATCACGGTGGCGATCAATGTCGGCTGGATCATCGGCCCGCTGATGGGGGGCTTTTTCTCGGACCCGACCATTCATCCGTCCTTTAACGTGTCCTGGCCGTTCTATTTTGCCGCGGGTATGTATGCCTTTAACCTGCTGGTGGTGTTCGTGATCCTGCGCATCCCCGAATATGCGCGCCGTCGCGGCACGCCAAAGGGCATGACGCCACCCGCGACCCGTACCGTTTGGGCCACGATCAAGGACCCGGGCCTTTTACCGGGCTATGTGATTTCATTTTTCAGTTATATCGCGGTTTATATCTTCTTTGCCTTTTTCGGGGTTTATCTGGTGCAGAATTACGACGTCACCAGCAGCTTCCTTGGCATGTGTTCGGCCATCATTTCGATCCCGCTGATTCTGGCCGGGTTGACGGTTGATCGCGCGCAGAAGATTTGCGGTCTGATCGGTGTCGGAACTCTTGGGCATTTGTTCTTGGGGATCGGCCTGATCACTTTCCTGATCCCGGATGGGCTGGTCTGGATTTTCATCCCCATGTGTCTGGCAGCATTCGGCATTGCCTGGTGCGAGGTGACGACCAGTCTGTTTATTTCCAATGCCGCCGGACCACATGAACAGGGGCAGGCGCTTGGCGTTTATCGTTCCGCCCATGTCCTTGCCGAAGCCGTGGCAGTCCTGATCGGGGGTGTTTTGGCCGGGATTGCCAGTTACGCGCCCTTCTTCCTTGGGTTCATCGCCGCA
>CAMPHD010000438.1 GCA_946885765.1 uncultured Thalassospira sp. | reverse complement strand
CAGATCGGGCGCGCCGGGGTGGATGGCATGGGGCGGCTGGATGCCGACGAACTTGATAATGCCCAGCGCAACCTGATGGCAATCGTGCGTCTGCTTGAAATCATCGACGGCCCCGAAGAAGCCGATTTGCTGCGTCGTCGTGGCATGAATGCGCTGCGTGCCCTTGAGGGAAAAAAGGCAAGTTAGTCGCTTGCTTCTCTAGTTTTCCTGTTTCTTGCGATCATCAAGCCAGGTCATGAAAGCCCGGATTTTCGGGTTGCGTGACCGACCGGTCGGGCAGGTCGCGTAATAATGAAACGGGCTTGCGCGCGGCGGGCCAAAGGGCGCGACAATCCGGCCATTGGCCAGTTCATCCTCGATCGCAAAAGTTGGCAGCAACGCCACACCCAATCCCGCAATGGCGGCCTGCATCGCCATCGTGAAATGTTCGAACTTCGGACCATTTTCCCCGTCAATATCGGTAAGGCCACTTGCGGCCAGCCAGTCGCTCCATCCGCGCGGGCGGGTTGCTATGTGTAAAAGTGAATAATCACGAAGATTATTTGGTTTTGGTGAATAATCCAGGTTCTCGATCAGCTTCGGGCTACAGATCGGCACCATCTCCTCGCCATGCAGCAAATGCGCATCCAGCCCCGGCCAGTTTCCATCGCCAAACAGAACTGCAATATCGATCTGTTCACGGTCAAAATCGGGGATGCCGATGCGCGAAATGAAATTGATGACGATGTCGGGATGAGTGCTGCGAAAATCGGGCAGCAACGGGATCAGGCAGCGCGATCCGAAAGTCGGCGGGGCGGCAATGGTCAGAACTCCACCCTCGGCCCCACCCGACAGGAAGGTAAGCGTGGCGGTTTCAAGCTGATCCAGCGCGGGACGGATCGCCTGCAAATAGCTTTCGCCTTCGGTCGTCAGGATCAGTCGCTGTTTCTGACGGGTAAACAGTTTGCAGCCGAGCCAGTCTTCAAGTCCCTGTATCTGACGACTGACCGCACTTTGCGTCAGATAGAGTTCCTCGGCGGCGCGTGATGCGCTGCCAAAGCGGGCGGTCTGCTCAAAACAACTGAGTGCTTTCAGGCTCGGAATGCGGCGGCTCATGATCAAATCCGTCGAAATGCAGGGATATTCGGCTTTATCTTGCTCCAAAGGCGCTAGTTTATGAGTTTTACGCATAAACTATGTCCGATTTATCATTTGCAAGCGTGCCTGCCAATGCCTAGCTTTAGCCCAGAAGCGATAAGCTTTCAGGGATGATGCCGTCTCGCCCTTCTATGGCGTCATCCCTGCTTTGGTTTCAAAAATTTCATAAGGGATCAGGACGATGGCAAGCCGCGCACCTTTTCACTGGGAAGACCCGCTGCTGATTGAAGATCAGCTGAGCGAAGAAGAACGCATGATCCGTGACGCGGCGCGCGCCTATTGTCAGGAAAACCTGCAGACCCGTGTTCTCGAAGCCAACCGGCACGAGATTTTCCATCGCGAAATCATGACCGAGATGGGCGAACTTGGCCTGCTTGGCCCGACCATCCCCGAAGAATACGGCGGACCGGGTGTCAACCATGTCGCCTATGGCCTTGTCGCCCGCGAAGTCGAACGTGTCGATAGCGGCTATCGTTCGGCGATGTCGGTGCAAAGCTCGCTTGTGATGCATCCGATCTATGCCTATGGCAGCGAAGAACAGCGCAAGAAATACCTGCCGAAACTGGCAACCGGCGAATGGGTTGGCTGTTTTGGCCTGACCGAGCCGGACCACGGTTCCGATCCGGGCGGTATGAAAACGCGTGCCCGCAAGGCCGATGGCGGTTTTACCCTGTCGGGATCGAAAATGTGGATCACCAACAGCCCGATCGCCGATGTGTTTGTCGTCTGGGGCAAGGATGATGAAGGTGTCATTCGCGGTTTCATCCTTGAAAAAGGTATGAAGGGCCTGAGCGCGCCGAAGATCGAAGGCAAGTTTTCGCTGCGTGCGTCGATCACCGGCGAGATCGTGATGGATAACGTCTTTGTCCCGGCGGAAAACATGCTGCCCAATGCCAAGGGCCTTGGCGGGCCGTTCGGCTGCCTGAACAAGGCACGTTACGGCATTTCCTGGGGTGCGATGGGGGCGGCTGAATTCTGCTGGCACGCGGCACGTCAATATACCCTTGACCGCAAACAGTTTGGCCGCCCGCTGGCTGCCAATCAGCTGATCCAGCTGAAACTGGCGAACATGCAGACCGAAATCACCCTTGGTCTGCAGGGCGCGCTTCAGCTTGGCCGGATGCTGGATGCCGGAACCGCCGCACCCGAGGCGATTTCACTGATGAAACGCAACAACTGCGGCAAGGCGCTTGATATTGCCCGTGTTGCCCGTGACATGCATGGCGGCAACGGCATTGCCGATGAATTCCACGTCATCCGTCATGCGATGAACCTTGAAGCGGTCAATACCTATGAAGGAACGCATGATGTGCATGCCCTGATCCTTGGCCGTGCCCAGACCGGCATTCAGGCGTTTAGCGCCGAGGGCTGAGGGCTTCGATTACGGGCGGCACCGATCTTTGGTGTCGCCCTTTTTCTTTTTTGATGACTATCCCGGGATGGAATGATGACCAGCGCGCTTTCTGGACTTCGTGTGCTTGATCTTTCGCGTGTCTTGGCGGGGCCATGGGCCAGCCAGACGCTGGCCGATATGGGCGCGGAGGTGATCAAGATCGAACGTCCGGGGGCGGGCGACGACACGCGTGGCATCATGATGGAAGATTACGCCGACGATCTGGTCGAGCTGCTCGACCAGTTGGCCGTCCGCGAGCCGGTGGTGTTCGTTGGGCTCTCGATGGGCGGGTCCATCGGCTCAACGCGCAGCTTGAGAACCTCGGCACGACGGTCGTCGTGGCGGGGGACCTAGCCGACCTCGACGTCCCCCCCC
>CAMPHD010000437.1 GCA_946885765.1 uncultured Thalassospira sp. | reverse complement strand
GGTTTCAACCTGCAACCGCACCGAAATCCATTTGCTGGCATCCGAAGCCGAACGCGGTCGGGAACGGCTGATCGATCTTCTCGCACTTTGGGCGGATATCGACCGCAACAAGCTGGCAAGCGAGCTTTACATCCGGTCGGGTCGGGAGGCGTTGCGCCATGTTTTTGCGGTTGCGGCCTCGCTTGACAGTCTGGTGATTGGCGAACCCGAAGTGTTCGGGCAGGTCAAGGATGCCCACCGGATCGCACGGCATCACAAGCTTGTCGGGCGCGAGCTGGAGCTGGTGTATCAGGCGGCTTATGCTATTTCCAAAAAGGTGCGAAGCCAGACCGGGATCGGGCAGGGGGCGGTTTCTATTGCGGCGGCGGCACAATCGGTTGCACGCGACCTGCATGGCGATATTGCCAATTGCACATTGCTTCTGGCGGGTGCCGGGGACATGGGCGAACTGATTGCCGCATCTCTTGCCGAACGTGGCATGGGAAGGGTGTTGGTCACCGACCGGTTGACGGCACGGGCACGTCTTGTCGCGCGCAGGCTTGATTGCCATTGGTCGGAACTTGAAGACCTTGACCGTCTGCTGGCTGAGGCCGATATGGTCCTGACCGCAGGGGGATCGCGCCGCTATATCATTGATAAGGCACGGGCCCTTGCCGCGATCAAGCGACGGCGTTATCGCCCGATCCTGATGATTGATACGGCGGTTCCCGGTGATATCGATCCGCAGGTCGACGAGATCGCCGAGGTGTTTTTCTATCGGCTGGACGATCTTGAAAAGATTGCCGCCGAGGGGCGCGGCGGGCGTGAGGAAAAGGCCGATGAAGCCTGGGCGCTGATCGAGGAAGAGGTTGAGCATTTTGTCCGTGTGCGGGCCGAACGTGCAGCCATTCCGGCAATGGCGGATTTAAGGGCGCATTTCGAAACCGTTCGCGACGATGCATTGCGCGAAAGCCATGGCGATGCCGAAAAGGCTACCCGGCTTCTGATCAATCGGCTGTTGCATACGCCCACTCAAGCGCTTAAAGACCTTGCGGCAACCACGGATGGTGCGGGAACGGTGGAATGGATGAAAGCGCAAAAGCTTTTGACGCGTTTGTTCGCTTTGCAGTCCGACCCGAATGTCGGCAAGGCCGAAGATAATGATGAAACCCCGAAGGAGGAAAAAGAGTGAGTCTGGACCCCGGTAAACTTGATGGCGTTGTACGCCGGTTCGACGAGCTCAAATCCCTGCTGTCAGGTGGGGCGACGGATGGTGACTCGTTTGCCAAATTGTCGCGTGAATATGCCGAACTATCCCCGATTGTCGAAGCAGTCGAGAAGGTCAAAAAGCTTCGCGTTGATCTGGAGGGCGCGCAGGAAATTCTTGACGATGCCGGATCGGATCGCGACATGCGCGAAATGGCCGAAGCCGAGAAATATGAAATCCTTGACGCATTGCCGAAGGCAGAGCACGACGTCAAACTAATGCTTCTGCCCAAGGATGATGCGGACGAAAAGAACGCCATCCTTGAAATTCGCGCCGGTACCGGCGGCGAGGAAGCCGCCCTATTTGCCGCCGATCTGTATCGCATGTATCAGCGTTACGCGGAAAACCGCGGCTGGAAGTTCGAGCAGATGGACGCCAATGAAAACGACCTTGGCGGATATAAGGAAGTCATCGTCAACGTATCGGGTTCTGGCGTGTTTGCGCGCCTGAAATTTGAAAGCGGCGTGCATCGTGTGCAGCGTGTGCCGGTGACCGAAGGTGGCGGGCGCATTCATACATCGGCGGCAACCGTTGCCGTTCTGCCCGAGGCAGAAGAAGTCGACATTCATATCGACCCAAAAGATTTGCGTATTGATACCTATCGTTCGCAGGGTGCCGGTGGCCAGCACGTCAATACCACGGACAGTGCGGTGCGTATCACCCATATTCCGACCGGTGTGGTCGCCGCGAGTCAGGAAGCAAAATCGCAGCACAAGAACAAGGAAAAGGCGATGAAGATGCTGCTTTCGCGACTGTACGATCAGGAACGTGAAAGCAAGGACAGCGCGCGTGCTGCCGACCGCAAATCACAAGTCGGTTCGGGGGATCGTTCGGAACGTATCCGGACCTATAACTTTCCGCAGGGACGCGTATCGGATCATCGCATCAACCTGACCCTTTATCGGCTAGATGATTTCATCACCGGCGGGCCGTCCGTTGATGAAATGATCGATGCCCTGATTGCCGAAGATCAGGCACAAAAACTGGCCGAGATCGAGAATTGATCCCATGACGGCAGAGAATGCCAGCACGACATACAATGCGGAAACCCTTGGTGCCCTGATGGCCGGGGCAGTTGCCGTGTTGCGTGATGCCGGTATTGAAAATCCGCGCATGGATGCCCGTATTCTTTTGTCCGATGCCGCCGGTGTCGACGGCAGCCGGATATCGGCATGGCCAGAAGATGTGATTGCCGCAGATGCCGTCGCAAAGTTCCGCGACATGGTTGCGCGTCGCCTGAAGCATGAACCGGTATCGCGTATTCTGGGGCAGCGGGATTTCTGGCGGCATAGTTTCAGGCTTTCGCCCGAAACGCTTGATCCGCGACCGGATAGTGAAACGATTGTCGAACTGGCGCTGGACTGGCTGGAAGATGCCGATGCACCGACGGTTATTGATTTCGGAACGGGTACCGGGTGCCTTTTGCTGTCGATCATTGGCGATCTGCAAAATGCCCGCGGGCTTGGCGTCGATATCAGCGAAGGTGCGGTTGCCTGTGCGCGTGAAAATGCCAAACGTTTAGATCTTGCCTATCAGGTTGAATTCCGTGTTTCGGACTGGGACAGTGCGATTACGGAGGGGGAACGGCAACAAGGTTTTGATCTGGTGGTGTCCAATCCGCCCTATATCACGCGGGCTGATATGGAAACGTTATCGCCGGA
>CAMPHD010000436.1 GCA_946885765.1 uncultured Thalassospira sp. | reverse complement strand
GATTGAAATGGCGGGGTTCGAGGTGATCAACGGCCTGCTTGACAGCTTTGTCCGGGCCGCGATTGATATCGAAGAACATCAGAAACACGGCAAACGCCTGCCACCGCAGGCCGACCGGATCGACAAGCTTCTGTCGGGCAAGCTTTCGGAAGCCGACGGGCTTTATGCCCGGATCATGCGGGTGATGGATTACATTTCCGGCATGACCGACCGTTATGCGGTGACGCTGTTTCGCAAACTTCAGGGCATTACGATTTAACGAAGATACTGCCTAAGATATTGAGACACACATCAAATTTGTCACAGTAAGTTTCTGCCAGGAGCTTTTGATGGGAATTTTTTCCATCATTCTTGAAAAAAGTTCTTGATTTGTTCTTTTTGTTGTGGCATAAAGATAAAGTCAACAGGACAAATGGGTCCGGAGACAAAACCCGCAAAAGCGTGATTCGCTTTTGTGGGTTTTTTGCGTTTCGGGCGGCAAAACAGGAATGGGATGATGACAGAACATCGATTTGATCGGCTGAAATGCCGACGGCGGTATCGCCAAAGGGACATCACGGGCGCATGGAAAAGTCATTACGGCGGCGGTGCGTCCGGGCCGTGAGGCCGTCAGATATTTGCGAAAACTGTGGTTTATCATGACGGGAGAGATGTGTCCTTGGGGCAAGGGTGTCTGAACGGGGCGGCGGGAGCCGGGGCCAAGTTGGTTCGGCCCAGTTCAGCCCGGTCGATGAAGCGTGACAATGCCGAGAATCAGCGGGCCCGAATTGCGTCTGCATTGGATCGGCACGGGATCGGCTGGTCGGGTTGCCGGGTTGGCAGGCAGCATCCGGTTGCCAGCGGGGCGATGGTGCGTTCGGACATGTCGAAAGGCCGGTCATCGATGGCGGGATTTGTGTGTCTGCCATGCGGCAACGTGGTTGCCCTTGGGGTGAGGTGCGTTTTGGGGGCAACCGGGAGCGATGAGTGTTTGTTCGGGGTGTGGTTTGTCCGGTTGGTGGCGTTTGGCGATGCCGGAGGCTGCGTGGCTGAATTGGCTTGGCGGTTGATCACAATCGTCATTCCGGGCGAAGCGGAGCGCAGCCCCGGAATCCATGCCCCGTTGAAAGAGACTGGATTCCCGCCGTCGCGGGAATGACGATCTGGTTGGGAGGGCTTTGTCAGCGGTCCGGGGTTGGTTGGCTGGCTGGATTGGCTTGGTGATTGATCAAATCGTCATTCCGGGCGCAGCGGAGCGCAGACCCGGAATCCGTACCCTATTGAAAGAGACTGGATTCCCGCCTTCGCGGGAATGACGATCTGCTTGGGAATACTGATTGGGAATGTTTTGCCCGCAATCTGAAAAGCCCGGCACAAGGACCGGGCTTTTGATTTTCAGATGATGTAGTGGATGCCGCATTCAGTCTTGTCCTGCCCGGCCCAGCGACCGGCACGGACATCGGTTGAATTGGGATCAACCCGATCCGTACATGGCATGCAGCCGATGGACAGAAAGCCTTCGGCTTCCAGCGGATGGTGCGGCAGGGCGCGGTTGTCAAAGATATCTTCGATGTCAGACCGGTTATACCCCGCCAGCGGATTGATCTTGATCCGGGTTCCGGCGGTTTCGATCACGGGCAGTTGCCCGCGTTCGCCACCATGGAAGCGTTTGCGCCCGGTCAGCCACGCATCATAACCCTTAAGCGCACGTTGCAGCGGTTCGACCTTGCGCAGATAGCAGCATTTGCCAACATCGCTGGCGAACAGCATGCCGTTGGGATCATCGGCTGCCAGAAGCTTTTCATCCGGGCGCATGATCTGGATATTGGTCAGGCCAAGCTGATCAACGAGCTGTTCACGATAGCGATGGGTTTCGCCAAACAGCTTGCGGGTATCAAGGAAGATCACCGGCAGGTTCGGATCGACTTCCGACACAAGGGCGAGCAAAGCCGCGGCCTCTGTCCCAAACGACGAGGTCATGGTGATTTTGCCATTGAATTCTTCGTGCACCATCGGTTCGATCAGGGAAATGCCCTGCAAATGGCCGTATCGCGACAGCAGATCAGCCGCGCGGACTTCGGCCTCCTCGACCGACATCGAGCCGCCGGTGACAATGTCTTCTTCGCGCATGACTGTCATCACAACCACCCCCGACGGTCGATATAATCGTCCGTCATTTTCAGGAGCTGCTGCATATCCGCGCCATCGGCCTTCCATTTTTCACGCTGATCGGAAAGCTCGCGCAGACGCTGATCCCATTTGGGCACCAGCCAGTTTTCAATCGCATGGCGGATACGACCGGCCAGACGCGGGCTGTGCCCGTTGGTCGACACCGTAATCATCAGGTCACCGCGCGTTACCCGCGCCGGCGAGAAAAAATCACAGTATTCCTTGACGTCTTCGACATTGGCGATCGTGCCGACGGCCTTGGCGATGGCGGCCAGTTCGGCGGCCTTTTCATGCGGCAGGTCGACAATAAACATGATCGCGGCCGCGTTGACATCGGCCGAATTCGGAAGATAGCGGTGCAGCCGGTCGCCGGCCTGGTCCACCAGTTCGGCAATCGGGTCTTCGGCATAAACGGTGACGTATTTGGCCCCATCACCGTCAAGCTGGCGCAAACGGTTCAGGGTTGCCTGACCGTTGCCCACCAGCGCGACCGAAAGCCGCGCAAGGTCCAGATTGATGGGAAACATCGTCGATCCTCAAAAGAAAGTTTCTGTTCATTAAATGTGACTATGGGTGTGTGCATTGGATAATTCAATACATTTTTTATGTGTTTTATATTTATAGAACACTAATTTTTGCGTTAATACTCCAACGATCCGGCCCCGATGCCGGACGTAGAAATCGGACGTAGAAACGTTGCGGTGAAGCTTTTCCTGCACATTTTGAAATTTCACCCTATATTGGGCGCGAATTTAAGCGCTTCGCATGACAAAGAGATCC
>CAMPHD010000435.1 GCA_946885765.1 uncultured Thalassospira sp. | reverse complement strand
TGGCGCACCCGACAGGATTCGAACCTGTGGCCTTTGCCTTCGGAGGGCAACGCTCTATCCAGCTGAGCTACGGGTGCGCAATAGGCATCGGGCAGCACGGCCCGAGCGGTTGGGTGATACAGGTTTTGTCCGTCGCGGGCAAGGATTTTTGACGCCCCTTGCCAATCAGCATCCTGCTGTCCATTCGGTTAGATTCTGGTTACTGCATATCACTGCGATCAGCTTTCAACATCGCGTCGTTCATAGGGATCGCGCACCACCCAGGTTCCGTTCCATTCCCGGTCCTGTTCGCGGCGCTGCAGGCGTTCCATACGATTGAGCATAAGCTGGGCAGCAAAATCGCTACCGATACCCTCCTGAACTTCCTCAAACAGCGGCTGGGCCTTGTCAAACTCGCCCTCGCGATAAAGCGCAATCGCCGTTTCATAGTTTTTGCGCCAGTCGCGACGTTCATCGCTCAGCTGTCCGGACTGTGCGAGCACTTCATAGAGATAAACCACATGCTCGGTCCCGAGCAGCACAACATGATCAAGATCGCGCATTTCAATCTCGCCAGCTGCCATATTGGCTGTCTCGTGCGACGCAAGAATTTGCGTACCGTAAA
Organism: uncultured Thalassospira sp.; assembly: GCA_946885765.1. The sequence goes on along the minus strand of CAMPHD010000435.1, from coordinate 2,345 downwards.
TCCGGTTGGCCTTTTCAAGGCGGTTGGCATAATTCACGCAATCACCAACAACCGTATAAGCACGTGATTTATCCGTCCCGATTGAGCCGACAACGACCTCGCCGGTCGCAATACCAACACGTATATCAAGCCCGTGATCACCGATCAGATCGGCATACTTGGTTTTAAGCGCATTAAAGCGCGCTACCTGTTCCAGTGCCGCCAGGCAAGCATGCCCCGCATGGCTTTTTTCCCCACAGAAAGGCGGCCCCCAGAAACCAATCACCTTATCCCCGACAAAGTTGTCGATAATGCCGCTATGGTTGGCAATGGGTTCGGTCATGGCGGTCAGATAGTCATTCAGAAAATCGACAAGTTTTTCAGGCGGGATATGTTCCGCCATCCAGTCGAAATTGGTCAGGTTCACGACACTGACCGTCATCACGCGCTTTTGCGATGTCTCAAGCGCGGTTTCCTGCGAAAGCAGATTATTGATGATCTTTGGATCGATATATTTGCCGAACCGTTCGCGCATCCGAAACCGGACACGCAATTCACGCGTCATGCGGTTAAAGGCATCCGCCAGACGGGCAAAATCGCCCTTGCCCTTGAAATCAAGGTTGGTGTCGAGTTTACCCGACTGCACACTGTTTAACGCATTGGTCGTATCGCGCACCGCTTTGACCACCGCCTGCGCCAGATAATAGGCAAAGGAAATGCCGATCACCACCGCGGCCAGCATCATGATGAATTCGGCCTGGATCAGGAAGTCCTCGCGTGCCGATACATTTTCGACGGTTTCGCTGGAATATTTTTCCAGAAGCAAAATCTCGGCGCGAAGATCAAGCACGATGTTGCGATGAATGCCGCGCACCAGATTTTCCTGATGTTGTGCATCGTCAAGGTCGCCCTCACCCACCCGGCTGAGCAGCCGCTCAACCCCCAGATTGAACTGGGCGGCAATATCGGCGAATTCACGCATCCGAACATCAAGATCAAGCAAAACACCTTGCTCGAAATGGCCTGATGCCTGTGCCCGGCCAAGTGCGGCCGAGGTGAAGGCCTTGCGAAACGCCTGCTCGATCTGGGTCTGTTTGGCGTCAATCTCGATTTCGATGCCGCTTAGAAGGGACGCATCCGGGCCTTCATTCTCGACCACCCGCATGTAACGATCAATCAGCGAAATCTGTTCAAGCTGACGGGACCGAACATCGGAAAGCGCATCCTTGACCGGTGTCACATAGCGCGACACCGCCTCAAGATCACCATTGATCCCAAGCGACTGAATAACGGAGAACCCGGTAGCCACAACAAGCCACACGACAAAAAAGGCCGCGACACCCAGGAACTTCGCCCGAACGGTCCTTAGCATGCCGGTCCTGATCCTCCGAAAAACGTAGCTGAAAATGCCACCGAATACACAACGGCAATAGGTGCCATATCGTGACGGTCGACCCGGGTAACAACCTTGGCAATCATATGCAACTGATTAAAAATGCTACCTGATCAGGGATCAGCGGTCAAAACGCAATCAATTGAGCGTACAGGAAAAATCCCGGGCAGCCGCACCATTACTGATCCAGCGCCTGATATCATCGATCACCTTTGGTCCGTTCAGGTCACGCAGCAACATGTGATAGCCATAGGGAAACAGGCAAACCACACTCCGATCCGGGTTTGATGCCCTAATATCCTTCGCAATTGCACCAATCGCCCCCGGTGGAATCACCTGATCCTGTTTGCCGGACAATAAAAGCGTTGGAATATCAATATCCCCTGCCCGCTGACGTGCCAAATCCATCAAATCAGCCAAACCGGCAACCATATCAACCCGTACCGATTTCATCATATACGGATCCCGTGACAGACGGCGGAGCATTTCAATATTGTCCGAGGGCCAGATATCAAGCCCCTGCCCCGACAAGGGCAGCCAGGACAAACTTTGTGAAATGATGGAAAGCGGTGCGGTCTGATACCACGGCATCATGTCGCGGTTCCACACTGCCGGAGCTACCAGAATAACCCCGTCCATCCACTGGGGCCGCGATGCCGCAGTCACAATTGCGACGGCACCGCCCATCGAGTCCCCCATCAGATAGATCGGCCGGTCCGGATATTGTGAACGAAGAGCAACCAGCATGTCAGCAACATCATTGACCAGACTTTGTGTTCCCGGCCAGAAAGGTCGCGTCGCAGTGCGCCCAAAGCCGCGCTGGTCATAAGCAAAAAGCGCAATATTATCAGACGCCAGCGCCGTTCCGGCTTCGTCAAACGCGTTGGCATAATCGCCAAAACCGTGCAGACCAAGGATCACCGCATCCGGATCGTCAACCGGCCCCCAATGCTGCAAGGGTAACGATGCTCCG